>JAKACS010000750.1 GCA_021821235.1 Bacillota bacterium | reverse complement strand
AGCTTGTCAATGATAATCGCGAACATTTGCGCACATGGCTGCCATGGGTGGATACAATGGATTCCCCTTTTCAATACGAAGCAGTGATTCCCATCTGGCTGCGCCAATTTGCAGAAAATAACGGTTTTAACGCCGGAATTCTTTACAATGGCGAACTGGTTGGCTCAGTCGGTCTGCATCAAATCGATTGGCATAATTTGCAGACCAGCATCGGTTATTACCTTGCCAAACAGGCTGAAGGCCATGGGATTATGACGCGATGTGTTCAAGCCTTGCTGAATTACGCTTTTAATGACTTAGGGTTAAACCGCGTTGAAATTCGCTGCGGTGAGAAAAACAAAAAGAGTCGCGCGATTCCCGAAAGGCTCGGGTTTGTCAAAGAAGGCAAAATCCGCGACGGGGAGCAATTAGCAAGCGGCTTTCATGATATCCTTGTCTACAGTATGCTTGCGCGGGAATGGAATCGCGTTTCACCAGTCTAGCTTTTGATTTTTCAAAAAAAGAACGGTACAATGAAAATAGCTAGTCGCACAGATTTTTGTTAGGCTTACTTTATGCTGTTCATATACAAATGATTTGAATGGTATCTCTGCTGCCGCATCGGCAGCTTTTGTTTTTTTCACAAAAAAGTTTCAATCAAGCAGAGAAGTAAAAAATATAGATAAGTTATTATTGTTCGCGGAGGTGACAGCCTTACCGAATGTAAGGTGCAGAATGGTTCTATTAAACGTATTCATCATTGCAGCATTAATCGCCTTTACAGCTTTTTTTGTTTCTTCCGAATTTGCGATGATCAAGGTTCGGACAACGAGAATCGATCAGCTGCTTGGTGAGGGGAATAAAAAAGCAGAAGCAGCCAAAAAAGTATTAACCAACTTGGATGGATATTTATCCGCGACCCAAGTAGGGATTACGATTACCTCATTAATTCTTGGTTGGCTCGGTGAACCAACGTTTCGAAAAATATTGGAACCGCTGTTCGCGAAAATTCCTTTGCCGCTTTCGATCAAGCAAGTAATTTCTTTTATTCTTGCTTTTTTAATGATTACTTTTTTCAACGTGGTCATTGGCGAACTGGCACCAAAGACTTTTGCGATTCAAAAAGCAGAAAAAATTATTTTGCGCTTTGCCCCGTCCCTTATTTGGTTCTATCGAATCATGTATCCATTTATCTGGGCACTTAACCGTTCTGCGCGCCTGGTTACCGGTTTATTCGGCTTAAAACCTGTAACAGAGCAAGAAATCGTCTTATCAGAAGAAGAGCTGCGAATGATTTTATCGGAAAGCTACAAAAGTGGAGAAATTAACCAGTCGGAATACCGCTACGTAAATAAAATTTTCGAATTTGACAATCGGATTGCTAAAGAAATTATGGTGCCGCGAACAGAAATTGTCACGCTTTCCAAAGATTCCACCCTAAAGGAAATTTTTGAAACGATTAAGCAGGAAGGCTACACTCGCTACCCTGTTATTGACGGGGACAAGGACACTATATTGGGCATTGTCAATATTAAAGAAGTGTTAACTGACTGCATCGATCAGAAGTGTTCGGAAAAAAATCCGCTGCTCCCTTACCTAAACCCGGCCATCTTTGTGATTGAAACAATTCCGATTCACGAATTGCTTCTGAAATTGCAAAAAAGCCGCTCCCATATGGCAATTCTTTCGGATGAATATGGCGGAACAGCCGGCATTGTCACTGTTGAAGATATCATTGAAGAAATTGTCGGTGAGATCCGTGATGAATTTGATGAGGACGAGCTGCCGCTCATTCAGAAAAAAGGCGATGGTTTTTATATCCTTGATGGAAAAGTCCTTATTGAAGAAGTAAACGACTTGCTGGGCATCGCTTTAGAGGAAGATGAAGTCGATACAATCGGCGGTTGGTTCCTTACGCAAAAATTCGACATTCAAAAAGGCGATACAATTGAACAAGATGGCTATCTTTTCAAAATACTCGAAAACGAAGGCCACCACATTTTATATATTGAAGTAAAGCAAACACAACCGTCCCCAGAATAAAAATGGAGACGGTTTTTTTATTTTTTGGCTCATATGAATCTATATTTTCCCATAAGCTGTAGCAAAGCACTTTGCTTTAACTAGAACGTTTGACTGTACGGTTTTTATTTTTTATAATAGAAGTATTAAAGAATATCGAGGTGGTATGATGGGGCTGTCTATCGTATCGGTGAACTAGCGGAAAAAGCAATGGTTTCAAAAAGAACCATTGACTATTACACGTCCATTGGATTGTTACAGGCTGAGCGTTCAAGTTCCAATTACCGCATTTATTCAGATGATGCACTTAACGACTTAAAATATATTGAAGAATGCAAAAGACTGCATTATCCATTAGACGAGATTAAAAGAAAACTAGAAATGAAAAAAGCGAAGAAAATGCGTGATTCAGAAGTGGAAGAACAAATTCAAACCGTTGCCCAGCAAATGAAGCAATTAAGCAGTGAGCTTTCGATTCTTATGCCATTAATGGAAACGTT
>JAKACS010000026.1 GCA_021821235.1 Bacillota bacterium | reverse complement strand
AACGTATCTGCTATCACAAAATAATTATTTGGAGCAGGATTACGAGATAAGAAAACCATGACTTCTGAGTTTTTATCTTTATCTTATTTCATTGTTTTTAGTGTCCAATGGTACGAATACATTATAATGAAAATTTTTACAATAATTTGCAGCTTGTTGTCGATAAATGCAGAATGAAATATATTGTGTCTTATCTTTTCATTAGATATCCTTAAGTAGGATTCCAATTATTTACTAATAGAGTGGGATTACAAGGGGGAGAAAGATGTATAGACGCAGGATTAAGTTTTTTCAAAGTCGGCTAGTTTGTTGGATACTTATTATGCTTTTAATGTTTGGGCTTGTCCCGTCAAAAAATCAACAAATCGTTTATGCCCAATCAGACAAAAAACCACAAGTATCTGAAGAAATTAAACAAGTGCCAGAAAAAGTAAAAGCTCCGCCTCCCCCACCGTTCAAAAGAGAGACAAAAGAAATCAAGGAAAAACGAGGAGAAAACACAGAAGTTATTCAAAACGAAAATGGTACTTATACAAAGAAAATATACTTTTCACCGATTTACCGATTGAATAACGAAAAAAAGCTTGAACGTATTTCTACTAAATTAGTTCCATCCAAAAAAGGTTTAATTGAACCAGAAAATACCTCCATCCATGTAACCTTTCAGCCAAAGTTAAACAAGGGACAATATGCCTCCGTTTCTTTCAATGATTACATCATGAATTATCAATTTGTGGGTTCTCAAGGGGAAAGAGATTTTACAGAACCGAAAGTAGCGGATGCCAAAATCAAAGAGAATAAAGTGACTTATAAGGATATTGTTGATGGTGTAGACCTACGGAATGTGAGCTTCGATCAACAGGTCAAAGAAGATATCATTCTTAACTCCTATAAAGGATTTTCTGAGTTTCAGTTTTTCATAGAAACTCGACTAGATGCAGCAATAAAAGAGGATGGAAACATCCAATTCAACGATGGCGAAAAAAACATTTTTTCGATTCCAAAGCCATTTATGACCGATTCCAATATTGATCCATTATCAGGAGAACCCCAACGTTCGGACAATGTTTCTTATGATTTAATTAAAGTTGCTGGCGGCTACAAGTTGATTGTGAAAGCAGATCCTACTTGGCTGAAAGATGCAAACCGAAAATACCCAGTTTATATTGACCCAACAACTGAATTCGGTACCTCAATGGATACTTTTGCTTCCAGTGCTTATCCAAACACGAACTATGATCGCTTTTGGGAATCTTCGCTGGGGTATTACTCGATTAAAGTGGGTTATTATGACAGCACGACAGGCTGGAATTATGGTTATTTTCAACAGGATTTATCTGCATTAAAAGGGGCAATTGTAGACAATGCAGTATTTTATGCTTATACCGCCCATTCTTATTATCCAACCACTCCTACAGAAGTAGATATCAATGAAGTTGTACAGGCGTGGAACCCTGCAACACTTACATGGAATAACAAGCCTTCAACTTCGGGGATCATTGCATCCGATTCTGTTTACCAAGGTCAATGGGCTGCATTCGATGTAACAAATACCGTTAAAGATTGGGTAAACGGAACAAAGCCAAACAATGGTTTCGTTATGCATACGAATGGA
The DNA here is from genome assembly GCA_021821235.1 of Bacillota bacterium. Next base: position 11,182 of record JAKACS010000026.1, on the reverse strand, counting down.
AATGGGCAAACGTATTGGAAAAAATTCTACGCATCGGAAAACAGTACAAATCAGCCCGTAATAGACATAGATTATCATTATCCTGCTCCAAACCCACCTACTGGTACTGCATACACCTATGGTAACGGAAGCAATACCGGGTATGTCGATTTGACCTGGAATGCGGTGGCTGGTGCCAATGCATACGCCGTATGGATGTTTAATGGGATTGGGTGGGAACGATTTGACTTAGGTAATGTGACGAACTGGTCGACAATAGGACAAAAGATTTGGCCGACTTCTGAAGAAATTACTGCCGGACGATATCAATTACATCATGACGGAACAGGTGCAGAACTTGCTTCAGATCCGTCGCCGGTTTATGCAAATGCAGACACCACTTATGCCAATTACAAAAACTATTCCTTCTGCGTTATGGCCAAATATCCAACGGGAGAAGAAAGTGGCTGCTCAAGTGCATTTACACCATTAATGCCTCTTGACAAGCCAAAAACGCCAATCGGAAATGCCTTTGCGAACGTTCCGGGATCTGATTCCGGCTATGTCCAATTAAAGTGGGATCCGCTTTCAAACGCGACAGGCTACAAAATTCAAGTCTTTAATGGAAAAGACTACGAAGAGTTTGATGCGGGAAACGTAACTACTTGGTCAACACAAGGAAAGAACATATGGCCCAAAGCAGATGAAATTGCCGCAGGGCGCTACCAGTTGCACCATGACGGTTTGGGAACGGAATTGGCACGCGATCCGTCTCCCGTCTACACTAAAGCAGGCGGAGACAGCAGTCGGAAATCCTATTCCTTCCGCATTAAAGCCTATAGCTCCACCGGGAATGCAGACAGTCCCGTTTCTGATGAAGCAATTTCAGTTATTCCGGATAGCGGCAATATGTTTGGAATGGAAGATTACTGGACGTCAATTCCTGTAAAATTCGGAAAAGTAAATGCCATTACAGGGAATTTTGTGATGGATGAAGCCGATTTGACCTTGGCGGGAAGAGGATCAGTGATTGAGTTCGGTCGAACGTACAATAGCCAAGATCCTTCCAAAGGTCTTTTTGGAAACGGTTGGAATAGCAGCTTAGAGGTTTCTGTTAAAGAAGAGGCAAGTGGGGATGTTTTGTATACGAAAGAAGATCGAACGGTTAATCGGTTCCTAAAGATCAATGACACAACTTATCAAGCACCCGAAGGCATTTTCCTAATACTGAAAAAAGACAATGGTGTGTTTACCTTAACAGATAAAGACCAATCGGTTACAAAGTTCACAGGTGATGGGAAAATTGATTCTGTAACAGATGAGTATGGCCAACAAGTAAAGTATGCCTATACCAATGGCAAACTGACCAGTATTACAGATCCCAATAACCGGATGATTACGATTGAATACACAGCTGACAACAGTAAGATTGCGAAAATCACCGGACCGGAAAATCGAACGATTACCTATTCATACAGTGGTGATGATTTGATTTCATCAACAACACCGCGGGGGAAAATATACCGTTACGGCTATGAAACCGGCAAGCTGCGGTATGTTTATGATCCGAAGCATACCACTTCCACCCCTTATCAAACGACCTATACGTATCAAGATAACAAACTAGTGAAAATAACAGATCCGCTTGGAAAAGAAACTTCGTTAAGCTATGATCCGTCGAAGCGGGAAGTTACTGTGACAGATTCAAAGCTGAATAAAGACCGATATGGCTACAATCTAGCTGGAAATCCCAGTTATACAACGGTAGATACAGATCATTTAGCTTTGACAACAACGTACGAATATGAAACCAATTTACTGAAAAAGAAAACGAATCCGAAAGACCAAGGGCAGCGTGTCTCGGAGACATATACGTATGACGCCAACGGAAATGTAATATCATCCAGCGATGCGATTGGGACAGAAACGTATCAATACAACAATAATAATGATTTGACGAAAAGGACAGATACTGAGCAGAAAACCACAACAGTGACCTATCAGGGACAAAATGTAGTATCAAGTGTCGACAATCAATCAAATACTGCCTCTGTCACTCAGTATGACCAGTATGGTAATGCCATTTCCGGGAGTAAGGCTCTTGCACCCGCAGCCAATCTATTAACAAATGGGAGTTTTGAAGATAGTGTAAATGGATGGACTGAAGAAATCGTAAATAATGTGGGGGATGTTTCGACTTACGCGTTAACACCATCCGGTGCACCGGGTTCAAGCGGATTGCAAGCCATTCGGCTGTCTCTTAGACCGACTAGTTCTGGATGGGGAACGGTTCAAACGACTCAGACAGTTGACGCTGTACCTAATCAAAGTTATACATTTAGTGCTTGGCTGAAAACTGCCGATATTACAAATGCTAAGGCTTTCTTGGAATTAGCGTTAATTAGCAACAGTGGTGTATCTACTCATATTTCGGCAAAATATCATAGTCTAGACGGAACTCATGATTGGAGTAAACAACAGCTTTCCATTAAAACCTTACCAGATACCGCCAAAATAAAAGTGTATCTTGTTTTATCGCAAAATGATAGTAATGCAACAGGTTCGGTTTGGTATGATAAAGCTCAATTAGAGGAAGGACCGGTGTCCTCTTCGTTTAACCCGGTAGTGAACAGCAGCTTTGAAATGCTTGACACTGATAATACACCAAAGGGTTGGTACCGAACAGTTGCTAATACGGGCGAAGTATCCGATGGGTTCCAAGGAAAACAGGGAATTGTGATCAGAAGACCAAACACCACCGACGCGGATAAGCATTATTTGCAAATCGTCCCACTCAATCAAACGAGTGCTACCGCTTTGACAGTGACAGCGATGTCCAAAGCACAAGATGCCAAAAATACAACCGGAAGCAAAACAGATTCGGAATATGGAATTTGGGTTTATGCTGATTATGATGATAATACAAGCCAGTTTTTTACTATTTTATTTCCACTTGGGACGAAGGAGTGGAACCGTGGGGCTGTCACCATCCCGAAAACGAAACCGATCAAACAACTTCGAATTTACACTTTATTCCGGGGGAATAATACGGGAACGGTCTGGTATGACGATGTCCGGATCTTGGACGGCAATGTTCTTACACAAAATGAATACAATTCCAATGATGAGGCAACGTCTTCCTATGACGAAGAAGGGCGTAAGACGTCTTATGCCTACGATGCCTATGGTAACAAAACTACCGAAACAGATCCGAAAAATAACAGCAAACTGTTTGAATATAACCTTGACAATCAGTTAACGAAAACCACTCTGCCTAACAATACTGCTGTTGCTTACCAATATGATGATAATGGAAACACCACCCAGAAAACGATTGCGTCCGGCACGAAGTCACAAATTGTAAAATATGAATACGACGTTGACAATAAATTGGTAAAATACATTGATCCGCTAAGCCGGCAAATCAACCATTCATACGATGAAAATACGAACCGGATTAAAACCGTGATGCCGGCGGGGAATTATTTGGAATGGACGTATGATACAGCAGACCGTGTAAAAGAATTAAAACACAATGGATCGGTTGCTTTTTCATACGAGTACGATGCCAACGGGAATGAAACGAAAGTAATGGATGCGGTCAATGGCATTACCCGGGTAAAATCTTACGATACGGGAAACCGCATTACCAGCATGACAGACCGGGGCGGAAGCGTCTCATGGGATTATCATCCAGGTTCCTTTAAGCGAAAATCACTCGCTATCCAGCAAGGGACGTATACCAACACGGGCATCTACGAGTACAATACGCTCAATCAAAATATAAAAGTAGTAAACGATGGGAAAATCTTTTATTTTGATTATGATGAATTTGGGAACGTATCCTCCTATGTAGCTGGAAACCTGGCGAGTGCCTTGTATTTATACGATAACACGCAAAAGGTGACAAACCTGAATGTAAGCAAACCCGACGGCACATCCATTGTCTCCGAAACATATAGCTATGATGCCAATGGCAACCGAACGAGCATTGACCGAAAAGGGGGTCTGCAGCCTGGAAAATCGATCTACAGTTATGATCAACTAAATCAATTAACAAAAGAAACCCTGCCAGACGGAACGATCAATGAATTCACATACGATGGCTTCAGCAACCGAACCAGTGTAAAGGTTACAAAATCAGACGGCACGACTGCGACAACTACAGCCACATTCAATAACGGGAACCAGCTTACTTCTTTTGGAAATGAAGCGATTACTTATGACGCCAACGGCAACCGTTTGTCCGACGGGCCATTCACGTACAAATGGAACGCAGCCGACCAGCTCGAATCTGTCACAAAAAAAGGCCAAACAACGCCATTTGTCACCTATAAATACGATGATGACAACCGGCGAATCGAAAAGAATGTCAACGGCCAAATTACCCGCTACTATTATGACGGTGACAGCATCAATGTCCTTTACGAAACCGATGGAAACGGCACAGTGCTCCGCCAGTATGTATACAACGCCGATGGCGTGCGCCTAGCAATGGAAGCACAAGGGCAAACATTTTATTATCACTACAACGCCCACGGCGACGTCATCGCCATCACCGACCAAAATGGCCAAATCCAAGCCCAGTATGCTTACGATGCCTGGGGCAATATCCTCCAGCAAACCGAGCAGGGGCTAACCGCCGACAACCCGTTCAAGTAAGGATATATGTACGATGAAGAAACAAACCTGTACTATCTCATGGCGAGGTACTATCACCCAAAACATGGCGTGTTCATCTCGGTGGATCCAGACCCGGGGGATGAGGATGATCCGGTAACGCAGAATGGGTATACGTATGCGAATAATAATCCGGTCATGGGCGTAGATCCTGATGGAAATTTTGTATGGATGTTATTAAATGCTGGATTTGCGGCTTATGATGGGTATCAGGCATACAAGAGTGGAGGTTGGAAAGCTGCCGCTGTTGCGGTAGGTGTTGGTTTAGTTGGAGGCGCTGCGTTTAAAGCAGTTAAAGCATATAAAGTTGCAAAAGGTGCTTATAGATTTTTGTATAAGGGTACGAGTAAAAGTAAGATATTATGGGGCTCTTGGAGTGACTATAAAAAGGTCACAAGTAATGGTCAAACATATGCCAAAGTAGGAAATAGACTATATTCTAAACATGCTGTTGACAGAATGCAACCTAGTGGAAATAGATATGGAAGTCAAATTACTCAAGCTGGTGGGGACTATGGTAGAAGTGTATCGCCGACTTTTGTGGAAAATGTTATAAGAAGTACCAAGCCTGTGGTTCAACAGAATGGAAATCTTTCTTATAAATCTGGCACTTTACAAGTAATAACTAATAAACAGGGTGCTGTTGTTACTATAATTACAAGGTAGGTGCTTAAATGGGAGAAAAAAATTATATTATACAATTATGTCAGAAATTCAAAGATAGAGAATATGGTCTGGTTGATTTTCAAAAAAGGATAGAAACGGCAAATTTTCCTGAGGAATTAGTTGAATTTAAGCAATGGATATTGAATGAATTAGAAGAAATACGATATACAAAATTAGAGACTAACTATTATGATTATGGATTAGAGGTAGTAAATTCAATATTAAAAAATTTAGACTGATATTTTAAACCTTGAATGGAAGTATATGCCTTTCAAGGTTTTTTAGTGTGGTGGAGTGCCGAATAAACCGCTTTTTAATCAGAAAACAGACAATAACCCATGTAAGCCCTATATGATGTTTTACCAAATAATACAGTACGTACAAATTACTTTAAAACGTGTGCCCTATTTAAACACTTATAACGTTCAGTAAATAACCATGATATTATCAGTTACCACCATTTTCATCCTGCAAAACCTTATCTTCACTTTCTCCCCACATTTTAAATTTTTCGCAACTTTTACGTACATAAAACGATTACTAGAACAAGAGGACTACTCCACCTCAATTAACTCCTGAATGTCGATGTCTAACACTTTGCATACTGTTTCTAATGTTGATAGATAAACTCTGTCCACGTTGTCTGAACAAAGATGACTGATTGTATTTGGGCGAAGCCCTGCCATTCGTGCTAATTCACGTTGTGAAAGGTCACGTTCTTTAAGTATTTCCTTGAGTTTAATTGATATTGGCATGGTAATTCCCTTCCTCTTATCATGTTACTTTTACGATACACAATAAATTTGTATCGGTAAAGGGGTTGATTGTATCGCTAAAGCCGCATACAATGATGATATTACAAAATAGCGGCTAAGCGTTACGTTAATCCCAATTTGCGTAACGGAGGGGGAAATATCATGAAAGTTATCGGATATATTAGAGTATCCACACAAGGACAAGCAAGGGATGGATACAGTCTTGCTTACCAAGAAGATGAAATCAAAGCGTATTGTCAGGCTCAAGGATACACGCTTTTACGCTTGTTTAAGGACGAGGGGGTATCACAGTGGGGCTAAGGTGGATGAGGAAGCGCTAGAAGTGGACAGAATGGGCTTTCAGGATATGTTGGAGTATCTCGTTCACCATGAGGTGGATTATGTCGTCACACTGAACACAAGCCGATTATGGCGGTCAGACATTGTGAAAGTGTTAGTACATCGAGAATTGAAAAAGTATGGAGTAGACATTCGGAGTATTGAACAACCGCAATACAGTATCCATAAAAAAGACCCTAGCGATTTTTTAATCAATGGTTTAATGGAGTTATTAGACCAATATCAACGATTAGAAATCGCATTAAAGCTAGGGAGAGGGCGAAATAAGAAAGCCCAACAGGACGGCTATGCAGGAGGAAATGTCGCATTAGGCTACTAAGTGAAAAAAGGTCAGAAAATCCTTGTCATAGATGACAGACAGGCACAGACCGTACAACGAGTGTTTGATTTGAAGGAACAGTATCCTTTATGGTCTTTAACTCAACTAGCGGAACAACTGAATGCAGAAGAACACAGAACGAAACAAGGAAAATTGTTTACGAAAGTCCAGATTAAACGGATTTTGGATAGAAAGGCGTTTTATAGTGGTTTTTACCGCTATGGTGAAATAACGGCACATGGCAAACATCAAGCCACTTTATAACGGTTAACAGATAGAGAATGGATAAGCTTTCGTACCCTTGCGAGTCTTTAAAGACTAACGCTCGACCTAAGGTTGCCGATTCACGTTCTCCTTTAGCAAATCTGTGTATTGTGGACTGGTGAAGTGACTTCCTTGATCACTGTTGATAATGGCGGGTTTACGTTTGGCTAATGCCCTTCTCATTGTTTCCAATACAAACCCGATTTCTAGGCTTTGATCCAATTCCCAATCTACAATATAGCGAGAATACCAATCTATGACAGCGTAGAGATACATCCAGCCTTGCTTCATCCGGATATAGGTGATATCCACATTATTACGACATCGGGATAATCGATCCCCCCACACATGGTTGGGGTGGGTAATGGACAAATTTCTAAGAAGATATGGATAAACCCGGTGTTCTAGATTACGTTTACTAAGGTTAGGGCCTGGTGCAATCCTCGCAATGCCCATTTCCTTCATATGGCGTTGTACTGCTTTACGATTAATACTTAATCCTTTGTCGTTTAGGGCAACAGTGATTCACCTAGACCCGTAATAAGGATGCTTGGTATAAATTTCATCAATTCTGTGTTTGATGAATACCTCTTCAGGAGAAGGCTCTACAGGCTTATAATACAAGCTAGAACGATTCAGCCCAAGTAGTTCAGCCTGGGTGGTGATGGGCAGCTCTTTATCATTCCAATCAATCATTTGAATACGTTCAGCCCTACTCTTTGATTCCAGATTTTTTTAAAAGCCACGTCAATTGCGTGGTTAAACGGCCGACCTCTGCGTAGAGGTTTTCAATTTGGCTTTCATATTCTGCCTTCATTTGATCCGCTTTTTTATTTTCTTTAGAGAAGATCAAAGGCATTTGTTCAAGAAATGCATTCCTCCATTGTCGAATTTGATTGACGTGAATTCCATTAGATGAAGCAATTTCATTCATGGTTTTTTCTTCCTTTAGGACCTCTAACACGATTTGAGACTTGAACTCTGGTGTGTATCGATTTCTTTTCATAAACCTATTTTAACATCTCCTCATTTCGTGTCTAGTTTCTTGGATCCATTATATTTTAGCAGAGCCTTTACATTTTGGACAATCCGTACGAGGTAATTTTGCATGGATATATGCCTGATATTGCAAGGAATTTGTTCCTATGAAATAACAGGTTCACAAAAGCTGAATAAACAAATCGATAATTTTATCAAATTAGAAAAATTCGGTAGAGGGATGAGTAAAAAATCTCTGAATTTTAAACTTGGCATGTTTCTTGCATATATGAAAGGTTGTAAGAATCATTTGGAGGTGCAGTGAATGGATAAACTTATAACCAGAGAGGAAATACCGTCATTATTTAAAGATGGGATGACGATGATGGTTGGTGGATTTATGGGAGTAGGCACTCCACAGGAACTCGTGAATGTGTTGTTGGAAGCAACGATCAAGGATCTTACTTTAATCGCAAATGACACCGCATTCATTGAAACTGGAGTAGGTCCATTAATTTTAAACAAACGTGTTAATAAAGCAATTGTTTCCCATATAGGGACGAACCCGGAAACTGGAAGGCAAATGATTGCTGGTGAATTGGCGGTTGAACTGGTGCCACAAGGTACGTTGGCTGAACGGGTACGTGCTGGGGGTTCCGGCCTTGGCGGCGTATTGACTCCAACAGGGGTTGGAACTGTAGTTGAAGAAGGGAAAGAGAAAATGATCGTGGATGGCCGTGAATTTTTGCTGGAAAAACCGCTTCGCGCGGATATTGCGCTTCTCAAAGCATTTAAGGCAGATAAAGCTGGAAATCTTGTCTACCATCGATCTGCCAGAAATTTTAATCCCGTCATGGCTTTGGCTGCAGATATGGTAATAGTTCAGGTAGATCAAGTGGTTGAGATTGGGGAAATCGATCCTGATGAAGTGATGACGCCGGGGATTTTGATCGACAAAATCTATGTTTGTGGAGGTTGCCGATGATGGTTAGTACTCAATTAAACTCTAAACAAGTCATTGCCGCCCGTGTTGCAAAGGAACTGAAAGACGGAGATGTCGTAAACTTGGGAATCGGCCTTCCGACGATGGTGCCAAACTTTTTACCGCCAGAGGTAAATGTCATCCTCCAATCTGAAAACGGATACATTGGTCTTGGACCGATTGAGGGTGAAGTGGATCCTGATCTTGTGAATGCAGGGGGACAGCCAGCAAGCATCCTGCCAGGAGGGGCCTTCTTTGACAGTCTTTTCTCCTTTGAATTAATTCGCGGGGGGCATGTAGATGTAACCGTTCTGGGCGGTTTAGAAGTTGATCGTAAAGGAAACCTGGCCAACTGGATGGTTCCCGGAAAGATGGTTCCCGGTATGGGGGGGGCGATGGATCTCGTAACGGGTGCCAAAAAGGTCATTGTGGCAATGGAACATACTGCAAAAAATGGCTCCTCGAAAATACTCGAACAATGCCGACTGCCTTTGACAGGAAAAGGAGTTGTCGATCTGATTGTAACCGAGTTGGCTGTATTTCGTGTAACAGAACAGGGACTTCTTCTTGAGGAACTCCAGGCAGGCATTGATCTCGAAACAGTAAAAGAAAAAACAGAAGCATCATTTATAGTTAATCCAGCTATTCTACCGTATTAATAGAAAAAGAATCGGAAGGGGAAATGAACCATGCGTGAAGTGGTAATTGTAAGTGCGGTTCGTACGGCAATAGGCAGTTTTATGGGGGCGTTAAGCAAGACACCGGCTACCGAATTAGGAGCAATTGTCATTAAAGAAGCGATCAAACGAGCGAATTTGAAGGGAGAGCAAGTGGATGAAGTCATCATGGGCAATGTTCTTCAAGCGGGTTTGGGGCAGGGGCCTGCCCGCCAGGCTTCTTTAAAGGCTGGACTGCCGATTGAAGTGACATCCATGGCAATCAATAAATTATGCGGTTCGGGGTTAAAAGCAGTCCATCTCGCTGTTCAGGCAATTCAAACGGGAGATGCAGAAGTCGTTGTGGCAGGAGGAATGGAAAACATGAGCCTTGCCCCATACTTGTTAATGGAAGGAAGAACCGGTTTGCGCATGGGTGATGGAAAGATAGTGGACAGCATGATTCAAGACGGTCTTCAATGCGCAATCAATCATTATCACATGGGAGTTACAGCGGAAAATATTGCTGAGCAGTACAGTTTAACGAGAGAAGAACAGGATGAATTTTCTGCATGGAGTCAGCAAAAGGCAGAAAGGGCGATCAAAGAGGGAAGATTTGAAGCCGAAATTGTCCCTGTTGTTATTCCGCAGCGGAAGTGTGAGCCGATTGTTTTTGCTAAAGATGAATTCCCTCGTTCCGGCGTAACAACTGAAAAGCTAGCAAACTTAAAGCCTGCCTTTAAAAAAGATGGCACTGTTACAGCGGGAAATGCTTCCGGCATTAATGACGGGGCAGCAGCACTTGTTCTGATGAGTAGAGAAAAAGCAATAGAACTTGGAGTAAAGCCAATGGCTGTGATTCGCGGCAATGGAACTGCGGGAGTCGATCCGAAAATAATGGGAATTGGGCCAATTCCGGCAATGAAAAAGGCCTTAGAAAGAGCCGGACTTACGATAAATGACATAGATTTGATTGAAGCAAACGAGGCTTTTGCTGCACAATCCCTGGCTGTTGCGAAAGAACTTCAAATTCCAAATGAAAAATTGAACGTAAACGGCGGGGCTGTTGCCTTGGGGCATCCGATTGGCGCAAGCGGCGCCCGTATCCTTGTCACATTACTTTATGAAATGAAACGAAGCAGTGCTCGTTATGGTTTAGCCACTCTTTGCATTGGCGGGGGACAGGGAATTGCAACAATTGTCGAGATGGAGAGATGAGTTTGAAAAGGTTATTCCGCAAATAAGGAAAATTCCTAATTTTCGGAATAAGCAGTCTTCCGAAAAAACGGAAACTTCGTTCATTTTGCCCAATAAATCGCTAAAAATTATTCGTGATCATTTTTTCCGTTTGGCACGAATATTGCATTTGTACTATGTGCACAGATTTTAAAAAAGGAGCATTCCTGTTAGAAGGATTTTTGGGGACTTGAACAAAAAGAGCCCTCTTGGTATGATACGGGGTGTCAAATCTCGACGAATTAACCCCTAATTTGTTAACCAAGGAGGACTCCATAATGGATTTTAAACAAAATCAAAAAATAAA
>JAKACS010000025.1 GCA_021821235.1 Bacillota bacterium | reverse complement strand
GGTCAAAACAAATTAAAACGCCACTTTACTAAGTTCATTATAAAGCTCAGCCATATTTGACTGAGCTTTCTTTGTTATTGTTTCTTATTATTTATTTTATATAATAGTTCTTTCCAATTTGGAGGAAAACCAATATGTGCGAAATCTATGTTTTCTTCATATTCCGAAATTAATGCTTCTAAATCGGTAATAAACCTAGCTCCTTCTACTTTAGTTAATAACCTTTGAGATACATAAATTCCAGAAAATATACGCCAATTATCAAACTGTCTAATCTCTTCTTTAAACAGGCGAGGTTTAAAGGTCAGCTTTTTATTATATAATCGTCCATAATGGGCACAAACATTTCGGATATTTGATAATGTTTGCAACCAACTTTCTAAATAGAGATATGGAACTTTATAATATGTTTTGGCTATATTCTTTTTAGCTTCCTCGATTAAATTGCGGTAAAACTTAGATAAAAAACCGAAGGAAGTAACTTCAATGGCTGCCCAGATTGGGATTTTACCACCATATTTTTGAAAATGGTGTTCGATAAATAATTCACCTTTGCGGCTTTTAGTAATAAGTGAATCCAGTTCAATTATAGATTCTTTGTGAAACTTTTCATCCCTAAAATTTTCTTTATCTTTATACCCCAATGGTCCAAATTTGTGCGCAATCTCATAGGAGATATGTGTTCGGAAAGCTATTTCAATAGTTTCTAAAATACCCATAAGCAATAATCTTAATCGTCTGTCAAACTCGTATAATGAAAGCATCTTATTGAAAGATGAACCGTCAATAAACTCATCTTTGTTTAAAGGATCTTTTAACGTAAGCCCATATGCAGATAAGCGATAATAATGGATCCTTTGTAAAATTTTTTCAGCGATTTCAGAATTTTCAATGTGCAATTTTCTCCTTTTATATAACTCTACTTGTTCTTTAAATGTCGTTGGAGGCTTCATATTGGGGTGAAAATTTTCGAAATCCAATTTAAATTTCTCCTTGAAATAAAATGACCCCACTTGGTCCGCATTGTTAAGAGGCGTGTGGGGTTCTGTTAAATTAATCATATCTTTCAGTTATACTATTGTCAAGGAGTTCATTCCATCAGCTATTACCCGAAATCCGTTCCATTCCCGGAATTCAAAACGGTGATGTCATTGTTATCTTAGAAAATTGACAATGTATCGCGCCTTCTAGCTCATGGTTATTTCCGCTCACTATGTGGATTGGAGCGGGAAGGTGCGCAGACTCTAGTGGGATTAGCATTACATGCGAGACCCCGCAGGACTTTGAAAAAGCTTCCTGAAATAACATCGCAATTCAAAGAATCATTGTTTTCAGTGTATATTTGTAATGAGTTTAACAAAGACTTTAAACGGTTAAAAGGAATAAGTAAACATGGCTTTACTCTTTTTTATGTGCTAAATGAATAAGAAAACGTGATGCGAATCACTTAATTGATAATTATTTTCAGTTAATATAAAGAAAGACAATAGATTGGAGGCGCTAGATATGGAAAAGTTTACAGTTTCAGCCTATCAGGAATACAGTGAGGAAAAGTTTACAAAACGGGTGATTCGTAAAGGAGAGAATACTGCTTTTGTTTTAAATTTTATGCCGGGGCAGCAGCTTCCTGAGCATAAGCACCCAGGCACGGAAGTTTATTTATATGCGTTGACAGGAACAGGGACGATTGTGATTGATGGAAACGAAACCGAAATGGCTGCTGGTGATTTGGTTCATACGAGCGGAGAGGAATCTTTGGCCTTTACCAATACAGGTAGCGAGCCGGTAAGCCTTTACGTTGTATTGACAAAATTGCCTGGGGAAGAGTACGCGAAAAATATTTAATCGTACTTAAAGCCAGCCAATTAATCTGGCTGGCTTAAAATTTTACTGTCCGATCTCCTTTTTCTTTGCTCCAAAAAACCACCAATTCCAATCCCCAAGCAGCTTCATCAGCGCCGGAACAAGAACCATTCGCACGATGGTTGCATCAATAAAAATGGCTATTGCAATGCCAACTCCAAGCTGTTTAATCGGCATGACGCCGGTAAAGGCAAAAGCACCGGTGACAACAATCATGATTGCAGCGGCAGAAGTAATGATTTTGCTTGTATAGGTTAATCCATTGACGGTCGCCAAACTGTTATCCCCAGTTTTTTCGTAAAACTCCTGGATTCTTGAGATGAGGAATACTTCATAATCCATTGAAAGTCCAAAGACAAGGCTGAAGACAAACACAGGTAATATAAGCGCAATGTCAACAGGCTTCAATCCGAAATGGCCTTGTTGAAAAATCCAAACAACGACGCCAAACGTGCAGCTAAGGCTAAGGATATTCATCAAAATGGCTTTCAGTGGGATTAGCAGCGAACGGAAAGCGAGCATTAAAATCAGGAAAGTCGACAAGAAAATGAGCAGCAAGCCATATGGTGCCTTGGTGAAAATTTCATCAAAAATCTCCTGCTGGAATTTGATCTGTCCGCCGAATGAAGCTTTTAAACCGAGATCTCTTGCAGACCAATTCCTTATCCATTCTCGTCCTTTCGCTGAGTTCTTCCCAGTTTTTAAAAATACCTCTAAGCGCATTTTGTTATCTTTCACAAAAGCAGCCAGAACAGGCGCTGGTTTTTGTTTATCCAAATATTGGGTTATCCGCATAAGCTGAGCGGCGTTTCTTGCACCTGTTACTGAGAATGGCGAGTTTACCTTAAGTACGAGCGGATCTTTCTCTAATTGACCAATAACCTTGTTGATTTTTTCTAGATTTGCTTGCTGCAAGGCTTTTCCTTTCGTTTCTAAAACAATCGCGACCTTGTTTTCATCTTGCTGATTTGCCGGAATAAATTGCTTTTTAAACGTTTCATACGCGATCCGGGATGGATAATGAGACGGCAGGGAATCGATTCCCGGAATGGCCAGATTCATTTCTTTTGCCGGAATAAGTCCGAACAATAGAAGTGCAAGTGCAACAATCGTCATACCGACAGGGCGTTTCATGACATATTGGGCAAAGTGATACCATATCGATCGCCTGCTTTCTTTTGCCGGTAAAATGCTTAAATGATTAATCTTTTTCCCCGTCACCGAAAGCAATGCCGGTAAAAACGTTGTGGCTGAGAGGGCGGAGATGAAGACAACGGTCATCCCGCCAAGAGCGACATTTTGAAAAATATCAATTTTGATAAATAAAAGCCCGGATAGGCCAATAAATACACAGAGGCCAGAGAAAATAATCGAGCGGCCCGCCGTTGCCACCGTTGTTTGAATTGCCTCAGGCACCGGCTTCAACTTTAATTCTTCCTTAAACCGGTTGATAAACAGCAGGGCAAAATCAATGCTAAGGGCGAGACCGATCATCGGAACAATGTTCAAAATAAAAATCGATAAAGGGGTTTGGTAGCTGTAAAAATAAACGACACCCATCGTAGTCAAAATGGAGACAACTCCGATCAAAAGCGGAACAGCTGCGGCAACAACGCCGCCAAACGCCAAAATCAAAACGATTAACGCGATCGGCAAGCCGATCATTTCCGCCTTGGCCAAGTCTTCCTGACTGGCTTTGTTCAAGTCTTGAACAATAATCGGCTCGCCAGTCAGTGTTACTTTCATGCCGGGTTTGTCTTTAAGGATTTTTTTTAGCTGGCGGATTTCATTGCCAAGGCGTTCTGAATCCTTGTCAAACGTTAAAATTCCATAGGCATCGTTTCCCTTTATCATCCCTTGTTGATCGAATGGGGAGGTGATCGACTTTGCACCATTGAAATGTTTCAGGGACTGAAAAGAATCTTGTATGTATTTTTTCCATTCGTCAGTAGATATTGACCGGTTTTTTTGGAATAAAAGAATGATGGAAGATTTCGGCTGTCCAAAATTTTTTTCCAATACTTTTTTTGTGTTGCTATAAGCACCGTTGTATTCAAAACCATTTCCGCTTAAAACCTCGGGCAATTTTAAAGCGAAAACCCCAGCGCTTATAATCAATATAAACCAGATCACTAACACCCATTTGCGGTATTCATATATCGTTTTTCCCAATCTTTGCAACATACTACATCCTCCTTTAAAACTATCATACACTTTTCCAAGTTTTAATACGCGCACAGAATGCATTTGAACCATTTGTTCAGGGGAAAATTTTAAGAAGATGCTTGAAAGATTACATTTGCCGATTCGTTTTGTTATAGTAACACTGTGGAACTTGAATTTTCGATGAAAGGAAGTTTTTAACATGACGCAACAAATTGCTGGCACGATCGATCATACATTGTTAAAAGCAAATGCAACTCGGGCAGAAATTGAAAAATTAGCAGAGGAAGCAAAAAAGTATTCTTTTGCATCGGTTTGTGTCAATCCAACATGGGTGAAAACCGCCGCTCAATTGCTTGCGGACAGTCCGAATGTAAAAGTTTGCACGGTGATTGGTTTCCCGCTCGGAGCCGCTACTTCGGCAACGAAAGCTTTTGAAACGAAAGACGCAATTGAAAACGGTGCAACCGAAGTGGATATGGTGATAAATATTGGGGCATTAAAAGATAAACAAGATGATTTGGTTGAACAAGATATTCGGGCTGTCGTTGAAGCGGCGAAGGGAAAGGCTTTAACAAAGGTGATTATTGAGACGTGCCTGCTGACAGAGGAAGAAAGGGTTCGTGCCTGCCAGCTCGCTGTAAAGGCCGGAGCCGATTTTGTCAAAACGTCGACCGGATTTTCGACTGGCGGTGCAACCGTAGAGGACATCCGTCTGATGCGCGAAACGGTTGGATCTGAAATCGGGGTCAAGGCTTCCGGAGGTGTGCGCAGCCGTGAAGATGCACTTGCAATGATTGAAGCGGGAGCAACTCGGATCGGCGCAAGTTCAGGCGTTGCGATTGTCAATGGTGAAACCTCCGCAAGTGCTTATTAATTTTTGATAAAAGAGGATGCGCATATGAAAGAAATCATGATGGCATTAGTTGCCGGCGTCCTTGTTGGGATGCTGTTTAAATTTTTAAAGCTGCCCCTGCCGGCACCTCCTGTATTTTCGGCGGTAGTCGGCGTGTTTGGCGTCTACTTTGGCGGTGTGCTCGTAGAGTGGATTTTAAAGTTAATCGAACGCTAAGCAAATTTTGACCTGGTGGGGAGTGAAGAAAATGGAAGAAACAGAACTAGTAAAGGAAGCGTTAAAAGCAAGAGACTTCGCATATGTTCCGTACTCAACGTTTAAAGTGGGGGCAGCCTTGCTGGCAAAGGATGGAACTGTTTATCATGGCTGCAATATTGAAAATGCGGCATACAGTGTCACCAATTGCGCGGAACGAACTGCTTTATTTAAAGCGTATTCAGAAGGGGTCACAAGTTTTGAAACGCTTGTCGTTGTCGCTGATACCGATCGCCCGGTTTCGCCGTGCGGTGCCTGCCGCCAAGTGATTTCCGAACTGTGTGATGCCGACATGGAAGTCATTCTGACCAATTTAAAAGGCGAAATCCAGCGAATTAAAGTACGCGATCTTCTCCCCGGAGCTTTTTCGGCGGAAGATTTGGAGAGGGAAACAAAATAATGATGGAAAAACACAGACTTTTAGCTGTGTTTTTTCATTTGTTTTTTCGTGAAACAAATGGGTGATCCGTCACCCAAAATCGCCATGGATAATCCTTTGCTTCCCCTGAATTTTCAATGCCAATCCGCTTTCCTTGGGAAATTTCTATAGGCGCCGGGCCGGGGGAAATAGAAAGCGGCGGTTTCCAAAACTTGCGGCCGTAATCCTCCATTGTAATCCCCAACGCTTTCGTTAATTTCCCCGGTCCGTTTGTGAGATTTTTTTTATCGTCGATTCCCCGCCGCTGATGCATCAGATCAATGCCCATTACAGGCTCAACGGCACGAATCAGCACCGCCTCCGGAATTTCCTTTGCATTGCTGACAACATTGACGAGGCAATGGGTGTGCATGACATAGGTGTAGACATGCCCGGCTTCGGCAAACATGATTTCTGTACGTTTCGTTCTCCTGTTTTGAAAACTATGGGCAGCCCGGTCGATGGCACCTAAATAGGCCTCTGTCTCGACAATCCTTCCCGCGGCAACCCCTGCTTCTGTCTCTTTCACCAAAATCGTGCCGAGTAGAGCCCTGGCAAGCTCAAGCGTTGGCTGATTGAAAAAATCCCTCGATACTGGCTCAAAATGGGTCATCCATACAACCTCCATCCATTAAAACAGTTCTTTACCACGTACCCTTTCTATTTTCACCTAAATCTTTTAAGATGAAGGAATGAAATCTTTTCTAAAGGCGGGATACAAAATGATTAATCAAAAGATCGGCTTTATCGGTGCTGGTAAAATGGCGCAAGCAATGGTGGAAGGCATAATCCACTCAAACAAAAACAGCAGGGGAAATATTATGGCAAGTGCTGCCACAGAAACAACGCTCCAAACCGTTCACCGTTCCTTTGGCATTTTCACCACGCTTGACAATCGGAAAGTTGCAAAGTTTGCAGATATACTCATTTTGGCAGTAAAGCCGGATCTTCATTCACAAATTATTAGTGAAATTGCAGACAGCGTCAACGAAAATGCCACTATTGTTACGATTGCAGCAGGAATCACACTTCGTGATCTTGAAACGCTTTTTGGTCGAAAAATAAAGGCCGTTCGGGCGATGCCCAATACTCCATCATTTGTAGGCGAGGGAATGAGCGTCCTGTGCGCAAACGAGCAGCTAAGTGAAGCAGAAAAAGCAGTAGTGGAGGAACTTTTTCAGACATTTGGCAAGACCGAATGGCTGGAAGAAAAACAGATGGATGCCGTTCCAGCGATCAGCGGGTCATCACCAGCATATGTGTATATGTTTATTGAAGCACTTGCTGATGGAGGTGTGCGCCAAGGACTTCCACGGGAAAAAGCGTACCGGCTCGCGGCTCAAGCGGTAAGGGGGGCGGCAAAAATGATATTGGAGACAGATGCGCATCCTGGAAAATTAAAGGATGATGTCTGCACCCCCGGCGGTGCCACAATCGAAGCTGTGGCAGAGCTAGAGCAACACCAATTCAGAGGAGCGATCCTTGCAGCAATGGAAAGCTGTACCAAAAAAGTAAAATCAATGTCCGAGCTGGATGTTCAGTAGGGAAGAGTAAAGGGTCAAGCTCAATCACCATATGGCCTAATCGGTTTGCTTGGCGATTGAGCAATTATCCTGTTAATATGAAGCCATTTGGGAAAAGATTTGCGCATGGCGCTGTTCATCAGCGGCTGCTCGTAAAAAGCGCTGGCTGATTTGCTGGTTTTGGACTTGTGAGGCAATTTTGTGATAGAACGGAACCGTTTCCTGCTCATCCTTGATGGAATCGCGCACCCCTCTTTTGAAGGATCCGGGGAGCTGTACACCAAGGGTGATCGGCGGATACTTGCTCGTTAATTCGTGATATGCTCTTGAAAACCAATGAAAGTGTTTGATTTCATCTTGACGAATCCCTAAGATCATCTGGCGAAATTGATTGTTAGGCGCCAATTCTGCTAGCCTTGTGTAATAGTGAATGGCTTGAAATTCATCGTTTATCGCTTTGGCGATTTCCCTTAAAACCTGCTGATGCGGACGTTCCTCGTGGGCATTATTTTCGTACGAAAAAGGCTGATAATACATAGGCTCTCCTCCTCCTGTCATTGCATACTATGCGTACTTATGGCCTATAGAGCGCCTATTTTCCAAAAAAAAACAGGGAGGAACCCTGTTTATAGAAAGATATTCAAAATGTAATAAATGATTGCTGCTAAGAAAGCTGAGATTGGAAGTGTAATCACCCAAGTAACGACCATTCGTTGAGCGGTTCCCCACTTTACTCCTTTTAAGCGATGGGCAGACCCCACTCCTAAAATTCCAGATGAAATAACATGTGTTGTACTTACTGGCAAATGAACATATGTAGCACCAAAAATGACTAGTGCCCCTGTTAAATCTGCTGCAACGCCATTGACTGGACGGATTTTCATAATTTTGCCGCCAACGGTTTTAATAATTTTCCAGCCGCCAACCGACGTTCCAATCCCCATAGAAATGGCTGCGGCTATTTGAACCCAAAGTGGGATGTCTGTTGTTGTCACATAGTTGTTGGCAATAAGAGCCATTGTAATAATTCCCATCGATTTTTGTGCATCATTTGTTCCATGGGAATAGGCTTGCAGTGCCGCAGTTGCAATTTGAATCAAGCGGAAAGTACGATTGGTTTTCGTTAAATTATTGTTTTTAAAAATAACTTTAAAAATACTATACATAATGTATCCAATCACAAAAGCAAGAAGCGGAGAAATAATCAGCCCCTCAATAATTTTCAAAAATCCAGCATATTTTAAAGAGGTAAAACCCGCTGCTGCAATTGCCGCTCCGGCAATCGAACCAATAATCGCATGCGAAGAACTGCTTGGAATTCCGAAATACCAAGTGATTAAGTTCCATGCGATCGCAGACAGCAATGCCGCCAAAATGACAACTTGTCCATTTTGGAGGGTAAATGGATCAACGATTTCAGATGTAATCGTCTTGGCAACGCCAGTGAAAGTAAGCGCTCCGAGAAAATTCATTACAGCCGCCAGGACAATGGCTTGCCGGGGTTTTAATGCTTTAGTCGAAACAGAGGTAGCAATTGCATTTGCTGTATCATGGAAACCATTAATAAAATCAAAGACAAGGGCACCAATAACAATCAGAATTGTAAAGATCAATACACCACTCATTTGAAGGCTCCTTATGCATTTTTCATAATAATGGTTTCAAGCGTGTTTGCAACAGTTTGACAGTAGTCTGCAATATCTTCTAAATTTTCATAAATTTCTTTATACTGGATAATCCGAATTGGATCTTTTTCGACTGAAAATAAATGTTTGATTGATTGCCGTAAAATATTGTCGCATTTCGATTCATAATCTTTTGTTTTAATTGCGTGTTCACGAATTTGTAATAACTTTTTGTTCGCCAACAATCCAATTGCTTTATCAATTTCGTAAATACTATTTTGAATGGCATCGACAAATTTCAGCATGTATTCATCTGCTTGCGTGATTGAATACATTTCAAATAAAGCAGCGCATCCCTCAAGCCCATCTAGCACGTCATCCATGCTAATGGCAAGATGAAGTATGTCTTCCCGCTCGATTGGGGTAATAAAGGCATCATTAAGTTCTTTAATGACTTCATGAACCAAATTGTCACCTTTTGTTTCGAATTCCTTCATTTTTTCTGAAAAAATTTTCAGATCGCTGACATTCTTTAATTTGTAATCGGTAAAGAAATTCACACTTTCTGTTAAGTTTGCAGACATGTTCATCAGCATGACGGAAAACTTATCATTTTTTTTAAAAGCCATATTTTTGTGCCCCCTACTTTCTCATCCAATAATGATTTTACCAAACATTCCTATTCTAAATGAAAAGGACAGAGAATGAAATAAAAAAATAGGACATTAGAAAATTTAGAATTATTTTTCCTTTACCCTAAAATACCATTTGGTAACATGTGCTTCGGATTGATCCTATTTTGCTTTTCAAATCGAAAAAGAAAAAGGTAAAATAAACCTATCAAAACGATTGGAGGGAATCAGATGTTAAGTCTGCAAGATACAATTCGGCTACATAATGGCGTAGAAATGCCCCGTCTCGGCCTTGGAGTATACAAGGTGGAAGCTGGGCAGCAAGTGGAGGAGACGGTACGAACCGCGCTTGAGCTTGGCTACCGCTCGATTGATACGGCGGCATTTTATCAAAATGAAGAAGGGGTCGGAAACGCTGTCCGTGGAAGCGGAATCGATCGTAAAGAGCTTTTCATTACAACAAAGGTTTGGAACAGTGATCAAGGCTATGATGAAACGTTAAAAGCGTTCGATTTAAGCATGAAAAAGCTAAACCTTGAGTATTTGGATCTCTTTTTGGTGCACTGGCCTGTCAAAGGAAAGTATTTAGATACTTGGCGAGCACTTGAAAGGATCTATAAGGAGGGAAGAGTGCGGGCAATCGGCGTCAGCAATTTTAAAATCCATCATTTAGAGGATTTATCAGCCAACAGTGAACTGAAACCAGTGCTTAATCAAGTGGAATTGCATCCGCGCCTTTCGCAGCCGGAATTGCGGGCGTACTGCAAAGAAAATGAAATTGCGGTCGAGGCATGGTCACCGATTGCGCGTGGCCGGATTTTAGACGATCCCATTTTAACGAAAATTGCTGAAAACCATCATAAAAGCACCGCCCAAGTAACTTTGCGATGGCATTTGCAAAATGATGTTGTCATTATACCGAAGTCAGTCACACCTGCACGGTTGAAGGAAAACATGGATCTATTTGATTTTGAGTTAAACGAAGGGGAAATGGAACAAATCGATGCCCTTAACCGCAACGAGCGTTTTGGAGCTGACCCGGATCAAATTGATTTTTAAAAATCCAGCAAACGCGTCATTTTGAATGCTATCATGACAGGAAAATGACAATAAGTTCAGTGAACGTATGATGAGCAAGGGAAGCATGACGGACGGTAAAGCGGAAAAAATTCGATGAACTCGAAATAAAAAGTAGCTGCAAGCGCTGAAGGTGTCCTATAAAAGATGCCTTCAGCAAAGTGTATGATTCCCAAAATGAGCGGTGGAGCGCGAAAACGGGAATCAAAGTGCGTGTATGATGCTCAAAGTAGACAAAGAGCTACATAAAAGGTGCTTCAACCAATGTTGACGAACGGGTCATTTTCTTCTATAATTATCTCGAAATAAAGATATTTTCTTAAATAATTCTTTATTTCGAGATAAATGGACAAAGGTTTTTTTGGATAGAATAAATAAATGAGGTGACAGTATGTTTAAACTATATAAAGCAGAAGATCGTTATAACGCTGATCATGGTTGGCTTAACAGTCATTTCAGCTTCTCGTTTGCAGAATATTACGACCCGAACAATTTGCAGTTTGGGTCAATGCGCGTCCTAAACGATGACATCGTTCAACCATTAAGAGGGTTTGGAGCCCACCCACATCGTGAAATGGAAATTGTTTCGATTGTTTTAAAAGGACAATTAAAGCACGAGGATAGCACCGGGGAAACGGCGATTACTACATTTGGTGGCATTCAAAGAATGTCTGCCGGAACCGGAGTAATCCACTCTGAAGTCAATCCCTCTTCTACTGAGGAAGTGAATTTTCTGCAACTCTGGTTTTTACCTGAAAAAAACGGCTTGAAACCGTCTTATGAAAGAACCGAATTTGACACAAACCGTTTAAAAAATCAACTATTGCCGGTCGTTTCAAAGCAAAGGAGAGAACAGACGGCCTATATTCACCAAGACTTAACCATTTATTTATCGGATCTGGATAAAGGAAAAGAAATTTCATTCCAGCAAGAACAAGGAAGAAGAATCTTCTTTTTTGTGATTGAAGGAGAAGTAACGATTAATGGAGAATGGACGTTAAGCAAACGTGACTCAGCACGGATTACCGAACTACCGGAATTAAAAATAGCCGCAAATGCCGATGCACGGTTTATGCTAATTGACTTGCCGTAATAACTTCATCAAAATGCCCAAAAAACGGACTGTAGAAGGACAGTTCGTTTTTTACGTTTATTTATAATAAAATCGGGTAATTTAAGTGTACAAGCAGCTAAGAAAAAGAGACAAAACCTCTTCATATCTTAGCAGTTTGCAGCCAACTAGCTGGAGAACATGAAATAATCATCAAATGTAAAAAGGAGTGGTTTAAAGTGGGTTTTCTTTGGTCATTAATCATTGGAGGAATTATCGGCTGGCTTGCTGGTTTAATTGCTGGAAGAGATATTCCTGGCGGTGTCATTGGTAATATCATCGCAGGATTTGTTGGAGCATGGCTTGGCACCTTGATCTTAGGCAACTGGGGTCCACATGTAGCCAACTTTGCGATTATACCAGCTATTATTGGCGCAGTCATTCTTGTGTTCTTGTTAAGTCTCATTATGAGATCATTTAGACGAGCAGACTAAAATTTGTAAAAGAAGAACACTCGAAAAGAGTCAAATACTGAAGAGGAAAAGCCTCCCTGTTGAATGGGGAGGTTTTTCAACTGCTAGAGACGATAAAGATCAACTTCCTTAAAAATAGGAGGGGAATCGAGAAATGGTGCATAACATTCGATTCGGTCCTCTGTGAGCGGATGGGTGAATTCAAGTTTGGCTGCATGCAGAGCCTGTCTAGGAAAAATCGCTTTTCCTCCATATAAAAGATCACCTGCAAGCGGGTGACCCGCATCGCTGAAATGGACGCGAATTTGATGGGTTCTCCCCGTTTCAAGCCAGCATTTTACGTAGGTTAGCTGACTGGCATGATCCCGCTTGATCACTTGATAATGCGTGATGGCTTCTTGACCTGAAGGTGAGACCCTTCTTCTTGTCGGATGGTGCCTGTCGCGGCCGATCGGCTTAGAGAAGGTGCCGTTTTTAGCCGTTATCATTCCATGAACAATTGCCACATATGTACGTTTAATTTTGCGTTTTTCCAGCAATTGATCAAGAAGTGCACCAGCAAAAGAGTGTTTTGCAAAAACAATCGCCCCGGATGTGTCGCGATCCAAGCGATGAATATGGCGCACTGCTCCAGTTTCCCCATTAGCCAGCAAATGAAACACGGCTGCATTGAGCAGGGTATTTTTTTCAATGCTTGGATTGTTTGGATGGGTTGTGATAAAGGGCGGCTTATTGAAAATAAGCAAGTGATCATCTTCATAAAGAACCGGCACTTCAAGGTATGTTGCCGGAATATCTGGCATGTTCTCGGAAAACAATTGAAGTGTAAGTTTTGCCCCTGTTACAAAAGGTTCGTGCCAGTTTG
>JAKACS010000749.1 GCA_021821235.1 Bacillota bacterium | reverse complement strand
ATACAGGTGGACAGGTGTTTAAAGCATGGTCTCCTTTCTTAATCTTAACAGGACTTATTTCATTATGGGGGATTCCAACCATTAAACTGGCATTGACAGGCCATTATGAAGGTACAAACATTCTTTTGAAAGCGGTTAACGTAATTGGCAATGCTTTAACGTTTGTTCCTGCCGTACCGTTTTTAAACAATAAAGTTGCTAATGGCGCCGGACAGCCTGTCCCAGCAGTTTATAAATTGGAACTGCTTGCAGCGGCAGGAACCGCAATTTTGATTTCAGCTTTGATCACAAAGTATATTGTCTCCATCTCTTGGAGAAATTGGATTACTACTTTTGGAGAAACGTTAGATGAATTGAAATATCCGGTTATCACAATCGCTTCCGTCGTCGGCTTTGCTTATGTAACAAATGTTTCTGGCATGAGTTCGACACTTGGAATGGCTTTAGCAAAAACAGGATCGGTTCTATTCCCGTTCTTCTCGCCGTTCCTTGGCTGGCTTGGAGTCTTTATCACTGGCTCGGATACATCGTCCAATGTGCTTTTTGGCAATCTACAAAAAGTAACAGCGACATCCATCGGAATGGATCCGGTTCTTGCACTTGCAGCAAACTCATCCGGGGGAGTAACAGGAAAAATGATATCCCCGCAATCGATTGCCGTTGCTGCGGCAGCCGTTGGACTCGTCGGCAGAGAATCCGAACTTCTTCGCTTTACGTTTAAACATAGTATTTTCCTAGTCTTTCTAATCGGCATTCTCGTCTTTTTACAAAACAATGTTCTGGCCTTCATGCTGCCGTAATCGAAAAAAATAGACCCTCTGCCAATTGGCGGAGGTCTATTTTTTTGAAATTTATTCAGCTATAATTACTGTTGTGTTTAGCCTATAAAAGGAGTTTGAATTTGCCGAATGAACGTCATTTGTTCCACATTGAACGCAAAATATATTCACACAAATTTAGCCATTCGTTACTTAAAAGCGTACGCGGCACCAGAATTTTCTATCCAATTAAAAGAATATACAATTAAGGATCCAACTTTAAGCATTGTCTCTGATCTGTACCAGCAGCGCCCGGGCGTAATCGGATTTAGCTGCTACATTTGGAATATTGAAGAAACCATCAAAGTCATCCAAGTGCTTAAAAAAATTGATCCTTCTATTAACATCATCCTTGGTGGTCCCGAAGTAACATACGACACGGCCGAATGGATGGAAAAAGTGCCGGAAGTAGATTTTATCGTCATGGGTGAAGGAGAACAAACGTTTAAACAACTGCTGACAGCAATTGAGTCAAGCCAAAATTTTGCGAAAGTACCGGGCATTGCCTACCGTGAAAATGGCCAAGTCCAAATGACAGCGCAAATGAACAAGCTTGATTTACGCGAATTGCCATCCCCTTACCGTTTCCCTGAAGATCTCCCTTATCTTGGCAAGCGGGTCGTTTACATCGAAACGAGCAGAGGCTGTCCATTCAGCTGCCAATTTTGCTTATCGTCCATCGAAGTGGGTGTCCGCTATTTTGATCGGGAAAAGATTAAGGCGGATATCCGTTATTTGATGGCTAATGGTGCGAAAACAATGAAATTTGTTGATCGGACATTTAATATTAGCCGCAGCTATGCGCTTGAAATGTTCCAATTTTTAATTGATGAACATGTGCCCGGAACTGTTTTCCAATTTGAAATCACAGCGGATATTATGCGACCGGAGGTAATTGACTTTCTTAACCAGAATGCTCCGAAAGGATTGTTCCGTTTTGAAATCGGCATCCAATCAACCAATGACTACACGAACCAGCTCGTTCACCGCAAACAAAATTTTTCAAAGCTGACTAGAACTGTCACAATGGTGAAAGAAGGCGGGAAAATTGATCAGCATCTCGATTTGATTGCCGGCTTGCCTGAGGAAGATTATCCCTCCTTCCGCAAGACGTTTAATGACGTATTTGCACTGCAGCCGGAAGAATTGCAGCTTGGTTTTCTCAAGATGCTGCGGGGAACCGGGCTTCGTCTGAGAGCTGCCGAACATGGCTACACCTTTATGGATCATTCTCCATACGAAATAGTTGGAAATACCGTCCTGCCGTATCGAGATATTATTAAAGTCAAACAAGTGGAAGATGTATTGGAGAAATATTGGAATGATCATCGAATGGATCTTACAATTGAATACTTGGTCTCAAAAGTTTTTCCCTCACCGTTTGATTTTTTTCAGGAATTTGGCACGTTTTGGGATGAAGAAGGCTGGGGGCGGATCGGCCATCAGCTCGAAGATTTATTCCGCAGGCTGCTGCTGTTTTTACAATCAAAATCAATGGCAGATTTGGACGTGATCGTCGGTTTAATGAAGTATGATTATTTGAAAAATCATAAATATAAACCGCGAAAACCTTGGTGGGAAAACAATTTGGAGAAAAAACGGAGAAATGAATTGTATCAGCAAGTACTAAAAAAGCCAGAGCAATTAGGCGAACAATTTGCTAGCCTAATGCTTGATGAAAAAATCTTA
>JAKACS010000748.1 GCA_021821235.1 Bacillota bacterium | reverse complement strand
CATGCAGGCGATATTTGGGTATCGGAAACTTGACGAAGGAAAAATTTTTATAGATGGCAAAGAAGTGACGAATAAGTCGCCTTACGATGCGATTAGAACAGGAATTGGTTTCGTTACTGAGGATCGGAAAATCCAAGGATTAATGTTAGATCTTTCTGTTCGAGAGAATTTTACAATTACGAATCTCAAGCAAATTTCAGAGATTGGGATGATTTCTAAACAAAAAGAGCTCCGTTTTGTGGATGAAATGATTAAAAAACTTCGCGTCAAAACTTCTGGTCGTGAACTTAGTGTGAAATCACTGAGTGGAGGCAATCAACAAAAAATAGTTATTGGAAAATGGTTGGGAATTAATCCTAAAATCTTAATTCTTGATGAACCGACTCGTGGTGTTGATGTGGGTGCAAAAAAAGAAATTTATCAATTAATGAATGAATTAACGAAACATGGTGTTTCGATCATTATGGTATCTTCGGAGCTACCTGAAATCTTGGGAATGAGTGATCGGATTCTCGTCATCCATGAAGGGAAATTAACTGCTGTTCTTAATAGAACTGAAGCAAGCCAAGAAATCATTATGCAATCTGCAACTGGAGGGAATAAAAAGTGAAGTCTTCAGGCATTTTTTCAAAACAAATCTTGCAGAAACTTGGACCACTTATCGGATTAGTTCTTATCATTTTGATCCTATCGATTGTCAGTTCGAGTTTCTTCACGCTTGAAAATATATTTAATGTTTTACGACAGGTTTCTATTAACGCTTTAATTGCTTTTGGGATGACTTTTGTTATTCTAACAGGCGGAATTGATTTATCAGTGGGTTCAATTTTAGCATTATCTTCCGCATTAACAGCTGGAATGCTGGCTAGTGGAATGGATCCAATACTCGCGATGTTTATAGGTTTAGCTTCAGGAGCAGTGATGGGTGCGATTAATGGTCTATTCATTACAAAAGGAAAGGTTGCACCGTTTATTGCCACTTTGGCTACAATGACAATTTTCCGAGGGCTGACATTGGTTTATACAGACGGCCGGCCGATTACTGGGCTCTCCAATAATTCGTTGTTTGAGATCATTGGAAGAGGTTATTTTGGTTGGGTTCCGGTACCAGTTATTTGGATGCTTGTCTGTTATGTCATCTTATATTTTATTTTGAAAAAAACTACGTTTGGCCGTAGAGTATATGCTATTGGAGGAAATGAAGAAGCCTCCATTTTGTCAGGTATTCGTGCAAATAGCGTGAAAATCTGGATCTATTCCATTACAGGTACTTTATCTGCTCTTGCAGGGATTATCCTTGCATCTCGTTTAAATTCGGCTCAACCAACTGCTGGTACTTCCTACGAACTAGATGCGATTGCTTCTGTTGTTCTGGGGGGAACAAGTCTTTCGGGAGGAAAGGGTTGGATTTTTGGAACATTGGTAGGGGCTCTAATTATTGGAGTTTTAAATAATGGCTTAAATTTAATGAATGTCAGCTCCTTCTATCAACAGGTTGTTAAGGGAGGTGTTATTTTACTAGCCGTATTGCTTGATCGTAAAAAAGCTGCCTAATTATAAAAAGGGGAAAATTGGATATGAAAAAAACATTTAAAGGGTTTTTATTTTTAACATTGCTTATACTTGTATTGGCAGGTTGCTCCACAAAAGCACCTGGGTCTTCTGAAAAAGGTTCAAGTACAGCTAAAAAATCGGGAAAAGTAAAGATTGGACTTTCCATATCAACATTAAACAATCCATTCTTTGTAACATTAAAAGAGGGTGCTGAAAAAGAAGCAAAAGCTCAAGGAGCAGAGATTATTTCGGTAGATGCCCAAAATGATTCTGCAAAGCAAGTAAATGATATTGAAGATTTGATCCAAAAAGGTGTAGATGTGTTGTTGATTAATCCAACTGATTCTGATGCTGTTACAGCTGCCGTAGAGTCAGCAAATAGTGCCAACATCCCTGTTATTACAGTTGACCGCAGCGCAAATGGAGGTAAGGTTGTATCTCACATTGCTTCTGATAACGTAGCTGGCGGTAAAATGGCTGGTGAATTCATTTTAGATAAATTAGGTAAAAAAGGAAAAGTGGTAGAATTGGAAGGAATTCCAGGGTCATCTGCTGCACGTGAGCGTGGAGAAGGGTTTCACAAAGCAATTGATGGAATAGCTGATATCAAAGTAGTAGCAAAACAGGCTGCTGACTTTGACCGTGCTAAAGGATTATCAGTTATGGAGAATATTCTTCAAGGTAATAAAGATATTCAAGCGGTCTTTGCCCATAATGATGAAATGGCTCTAGGTGCACTCCAAGCAATCGAAGCTGCTGGCCTAAAAAATGTTGTAGTAGTTGGATTTGATGCCACAGATGATGCAATTAAAGCTGTGAAGGATGGAAAAATGGCTGCTACAGTTGCGCAAAAGCCAACGGAAATTGGAAAAATAGGTATTGAAACAGCGTTGAAGGTAGCGAAGAAGGAATCTGTCGAGAAGTTTATTCCAGTTTCATTGGATTTAATTAAACAATAGAA
>JAKACS010000747.1 GCA_021821235.1 Bacillota bacterium | reverse complement strand
GGCCTTTTTACATATGGCTTAAAATTCTCGACAACATCTTGTTTTAACTCGTTAAACATGCCGACGTAATTTTTTGTTTCGCCTGCATCATTTGTAATCGCGGTGATGGTTAACCATTCTAAATAACCGTCTTGATTTTTCCGCTTATTCCAAATCGGACCTTGCCACGAACCATTTGTTCTTAAATTTTCCCACATTTTATGATAAAACTCATTGTTATGCTCACCCGACTGAAGAACGGTTGGGGTTTTTCCAACAACCTCATCCTGCGAATAGCCAGTGATTTTTGAAAATGCAGGGTTGACCATTTGAATAACACCATTTGCATCGGTGACGATAATTCCTTCTGTGGTTGATTTAATAATTTTTGCCGAGATTTCGAGCTTTTCCTGATAAAATAGCCAAACGACCAATATCAAGCTTGCGAGGGAGAACTCTGAAAGTGACATAAACCCAATCGCATAATGACCAGTTAAATTAAACAGAATGGTCAGGATCAATGGTGGGAAAAAGCCACCCAACCCTCCCATTGCCGCAACGATTCCATTTACAATTCCGGCTTGCTTCGTA
Source organism: Bacillota bacterium (assembly GCA_021821235.1). The sequence goes on along the minus strand of JAKACS010000747.1, from coordinate 1,947 downwards.
AAATAAAATGGCACCAATTTGAAAATCGCCCCATTGCCAATACCTGCACAAAAAGAAACAAGCAAACTGCCGAAAGAATAAATGGGCAATGAAGGGGTAAAGGATAACAAAAATCCTGCAAACGTCAGGCCGAAAAAAACGCCCATTAAAATAAGAAAAGGGTTAATTTTATCACCAAGCCAGCCTCCAACCGGGCGGAAAAGGGTTGCAACAACGATAAATCCGGCGGTTCGCAATCCGGCATCGACTTTTGACAATTCAAAGTGATTCACTAAAAAAGACGGCAAATAAATCGTGAATGCCACAAATGCTCCGAAAGTAATAAAATAAAACAAGCTTAAAAACCAAAGTTTTGGATTTTGGTACACTTCTTTTATTTGCTCTGTTAACGGGTTATTGACTTTTTTCTCATGCCGGTCGCCGAAAAGAAAATTTATAAGAGCGAAAACAAGAACTAGAACAAGAAAAATTTTAATCGTTGATCTCCAGCCAAAAGCATTTGCGATAACAGGGGCAGCAAACGAGGTAACCGCTGTCCCGATATTCCCGGCGCCGTAGATACCATTAATAAAACCGTGCCTTTCTTTCGGATAGTATTTTGGCAGGGAAGTTACCCCCACCGAAAAGATTGCACCGCCGACACCGAGCAGAAAACCCCCTAGCAATAGCAAAAACAAATTGTTGGCTAAGCTAACGATAAAAATGGGGACGAGCATAATCAAAAAGCTGATCGTAAATAATGTCCGCGCACCAAAGCGGTTTGTCCAGTATCCGATAGGGACGCGCAGTATGGAACCGAGAATGACTGGAACAGCTGTTACCCAAGCTTGCTGGGTAGATGTCAGTTGGATATCCGAATTTATAAAAGGCATAAGTGAAGATAGGAGCACCCAAACCATAAATCCTGCAATCAGACTCGATGTTTGAATGACTAATTGTTTTGTTCCTTGATTCATGAAAATCCTCCTTTAATCCGACTAATTGTAGAGTACCCAATCAAAAAGGGATCATCCTCTGTTTGAAAGTGATTTTATTATAAAGAGAAACCTACCCAAAAGATGTGAAGAATGATACAAATATAGACACATTGCTTAATCAATAATGGAGGAGATCAAAATTGAATTCACCGAAGTTATTCTTAAGTTCAATCTAGGCGGACAAGTTTTTTATTATGAATGGCTTTAAAGTTTAAATGGATGGTTTACATTCGTTGATTTGAGTAGTATATTTATCCTTGTACATACGAAATGATCGCTGAATCAATTTTGAGCGGGGGAACCACATTGGCTAATTTTTAGCCGAACAGGGGCGAATCCATTTAATGGTAGGGTTTTTTGTGAATCCGAGTCCGTCAGCTAACCTCGTAAGCGTAGGGAAATGGTTTTCTTAGTTATTGACACTAAGGGGTTCCCTAGTGTTTTTTTGTTTTGTGGAAAGAATCGTACTTTCAAGAACAGCAGGATTTAGAAATAGGAGTGAAATGGATGGGATCACAAGAAATTATTGCATTAGTTATTTTTCTATTTACTTATGCCATGATCATTTCAGAACAAATCCATCGAACAACGATTGCAATGCTTGGCGGCTTGCTTATGGTAGCACTTGGCATTCTCGATCAAAAAGCAGCTATTCAGTATATTGACTTCAATACAATTGGCTTGCTTGTTGGAATGATGGTGCTTGTTGGGATTACTGCCCAGACTGGTGTATTTGAATATATCGCAATCTGGTCGGCGCAAAAAGTAAAGGCGGATCCAATCAAAATTTTAGTGGCGTTAAGTGTTTTTACAGCTGTTGCTTCAGCCTTTTTGGATAATGTCACAACTGTCCTGCTCGTTGTCCCGGTGACGTTAAGCATTACAAAGCAATTAAAAGTAGGCCCAATTCCGTATTTGTTATCGGAAGTATTTGCGTCTAATATTGGCGGAACAGCGACAATGATTGGAG
>JAKACS010000746.1 GCA_021821235.1 Bacillota bacterium | reverse complement strand
GTCGCGCTCCAACGATTTTTCAAACAGCTCAAACTGCTGGAAAAACTGTCTGCTGACATCCGCAATGACATCTGTATAGTCCTCATTTTCAACGAAAGATTTATACTTGTGAAAAATAACTGAATTGTTTTGGGCAATGGCTCCGAACAGCTTCCCGGCACTTTTTAAAATCAATTGGGATGGCGTCCGCCGCAACAAAATATTGACCTTTTCCAAATGAAATCCGCTCGTCATCCGGTCCGTGTCACGCCGCCAGTCATCGAGTACCTTGAAGTCACAAGCAAGCTTTAACCGCTCTTCACCATAAAGGATATTAAATCCTTCCGCCAGATCATTTAAAAACGACTGACTTTCTTCAAACTCCGCTTTTGCCTGAACAATCCAGCTTTGCAAGGAAGTGTAGTAGCCCGGCAGTACTTCCTTTTGCAAATACACCTCAAGCCGCTTATTCATTTCATCGTTTAATTTGAGATGAATTTGACTAAAATCACTATTCTCAGTAATTAGCGTTGAACAATCTTTCAGCATCTTCGGGATTTTTGCCGCGATATCCTTTTGAATCGTTTCTTTGATGGAACGATACCATTTCGTGATCGAACGAGTTTTCTGCTGCTCCAAATCTCGTACTTGATTAAGTGCACCATTCAATTTCATGACCAGCTCCTCATTCCAGCGAATCGATTCGATCACTTGATTTTCAACGTCAATTCGCCGCTGGAACAGGTTTGTAATCGTTGTGCGAATGAAAAATAACAGCTGCGCAAGCCGTTGTTCTTTTACAGTTCGCTTATTTTTAATCGATTGGAAAAACTTGCTCAATTCGCGCAGTTGCCTTCCGCTTTCATAATTGGTTGAAAAGGCGAAAACTTCGGCGTTTGGCAAGTAGGTTGAAACCGCCTTTTTGGTTTCCTCAAAAACGCGAATCGCCTCCTGCTCGCTCTCCATCGTATCCATTTTGTTCAATAAAAAATGAATCGGCGTTTCATTTGCAAGATCTTGCAAATAAGAGAGAATCGGCAATTCCCGATCGTCGAGTGGCTTTGTCACATCGAGCACGTAAAGAATCGTATCGGCCACATGTAGGTATTGAAAAACGTCGTAACGGTCGTCCTTGCTGCCGGTCATTCCCGGCGTATCCATCAGCGAAAGTTTATTTTCTGCTAAGAAGGAGTTTGGCTTCTTAACCTCAAGAATGGATTCCAACGCATTGCGCCGTCTTCCCAGCCGCTCTTGAAAATCTTCGAAACCATCGAGTTGCAGGTTTCCTTCGTCCGTAATTTCGTTGATCTCCATCTCGTTGCCATCAGCAAACATGACAGCTGAAGTGGTCGCCGAAGTTGGGAGCAGTTCCTCAGCCAATACTGCATTGATGAATGAAGACTTGCCGCTGCCGCTTAATCCGGCAATAAATACATTATGGGTGCTGAAGTCGGTTAATTTCTCAACTATCCATTTTAGCCGAACATTTTCGCCCATCTCATGCGCATTTGCCCATTCCATTATTGAATGGAAAAGCTCGAGAATTTCATCATACCCGCTTACCGTTTTACCTTTTTCACTAAAAAGAAGCTCTGCTTCGCTAATGATCGATCCATCGATTCTTCCCGGGAAGAGCTCGCTCCATGCCAGCACCGCAGTTGCTGCTGCGATTTCATGGCCTGGATCCATGATCCGCAGCCAATTTGTTAGTAGTTGAGGAACAATGTCTTGCAATTTTTTAATTAAATGGCGCCCGTCAATTAAATCCAAATAGGTTCGTTGGAAAAGATCCGCCAATCGATGCCAGTTCCCTTCCCGTTTCATGTCCAAATGAAAGAAGAGCTGATTGATTTCTTTCAGCCAGGAAAAATAGGCATTTTCATTTTGATAACTTTGCCATAACGAGGCGGCAAGCTGCTCAAATTCCTTTGGTTCAACCGCATATAGCACCGTTAAGGGACTTGTAAAATATTCCGGGCTTAAAGTCTTTGTCAAACCTTTTTCGACATAGTTCTTCAGACACTTAAACCACTGAAGCGATTTCGTGCGCATTGCTTGATTAACAGCCAGTTCAATCGCATTTTCCCAATCATGCTGATCCTCAAAGAATGCCCGGGCAATTTCGGTTACATTTGGGTAATCCGGGTTCTGTGCAACTGTTCGCTTGATCACTGCAACAGCCGAGTCCAGTTTGCCCCGCTCTATGTACAAAGAAAACAACTGAAGCGCTACCTCTGTATTTAATGTCAAATTATCGGTTTCAATCGATTTATAAAGATCCTCGGCATTGGTGAGCAGACCAAGCTCATAATAGGCATCAGCCGTATTTTTTCGCGCCCAAGGCTCCAATTCATTCATAATACTTTCCCATTTAAATATGGCTGCTTCATAATCCTTATTATGAAAATACACTTCCCCCTGCGCAAATCGAATATAGGATAAATCGGGGATTTCTTTTTCCTGTTCGTTCATAAACGCTTCGCCAAGTACTTGAATGGGATGGGCTTCATTGTTTGATTCCATAAACGTTTCGTAGAACGTTTTTC
>JAKACS010000745.1 GCA_021821235.1 Bacillota bacterium | reverse complement strand
GATTTATTATGTTGTGCACAACATAATAATTCAAAAGCCACCAAGCATTGCAAGTGTCGGTTAAAAAATAACAGGTCTATAAAAAATTCGTCACCATCAACTTCAAGGCGGTATTGATTGCCAATAAAGCAAAAACCTTTACCCATTTGAAGGATAAAGTTCCTGATATTCAAAACGACTTGTTGTTCGATGAGCCTTTCATCATCCAGTTCATCACCGGCAATAAAATCAAGCAAGTATTCATCCTTAAAAACTCTAAGTGCCGAAGGCTTTAGATTTTCAGTCACGGTTTTTTCAAAATTGTTGGGTAATCTTCCTTCTTTGTCAAAAAGGTTGTTTTCTATGTTGTGTTCCAATAAGGTCAGTGACCAAAAGTTGGAGGCAGCACTTTCAATATAGAAAATACGCCTCTCCCAGCTTTTAATCTTGGTGAGAATAGTAAAATGGTGTGAGAAGCTAATACTTGAGAAGGCTTGATAGAAGGACTTGCTTTCAATTAGGTTCGACAGCGTCGAACCAATTGAAAAAGCCTGACCGGCTTCAGCCGATTCAATTTGGTTCGATGACGTCGAACCAATTGTCACGTAAGGGGAATAAGCTTCGGCGAAAATCCTGATCTTTTTAAGATTTCCCGGTGAAAATCCTTTTAACCCTGGTAGTTCCTTTTGAAGGTCTGTCGAAATCTGGTCAAGCACTTTGGCTCCCCATTTTTGAACCTTAATCTTATTAGAGATCATCCTGCCAGTTCTGAAATAAAGTAGAAGTTGCTCCCTATTTGCGAGTCTTGCTGCAGCATAACGGCTCTGCACAATTTGTGTCTTAATGGATTGAATTAGCTCCATGTAATTTTTGTCAATTTTTATATTAGCCATTTTTATTCAAGTATTGGTATTAAAATAAATACCTAAAGCGTTGATTATTAGGCGACAATACCTGCCAATCGCTTTAGGTCAATTAGGTAAATTAAAATTATCAGCCATTAATACACCAGGTCACTCACCTGACAGTATTTGTATTTTGCTGGAACATGATGGAAAACAAAAAGCAGTTTTTACAGGAGATACACTTTTTATTGGCGATTGTGGCAGACCCGATTTAACAGAAGCAAACGGCAACCTGAAAACGGAAAGAAATGAATTGGCAAAACAAATGTATCACAGCCTTCGGGAGAGGCTAATGCCATTAAATGATGAAACCATAGTTTACCCTGCCCACGGTGCAGGTACGCTTTGCGGCAAAGCATTAAGTAAAGCTAACAGCAGCACCATTGGTGAAGAGAAGAAAGCAAACTGGTCATTGAAGCAACAAACAGAAGAAGAGTTTGTGAATGAATTGTTGAGCGATCAGCCTTTTGTACCTGCATATTTTTCATTTGATGTGGAATTAAATAAAAAGGGAGCTCCGTCTTTCCATGAAAGCACCAACGCAGTGAATATTAGTAAGCCTGTAACCAAGAAAACACTACAAACCGTTTGAACAAAACCCTTTGGATTGTTGATGTAAGAGATGAAGAAGATTATAAAAAAGTCATTTGCCACATTCAGTTAACCTGATGAACGAAGCCAAATTTGAAACATGGTTAGGGAGTATTATAAAACCTAACGAGCCTTTTTACATAGCTGCAGATGATGAAAACATTTTGAAAGAAACAATTGCAAGAACGGCAGCAATTGGTTACGAAGCTCAAATTGAAGAAGCATTTGTATTAAGGTATAATGAATTGACACAGGAAAATTTAGATGTAAGCAAGTTCAAAGAACATACAAATGATTATACAATAGTGGATGTGAGGAATAAATCAGAAGTTAAAGAAAAAAAGATTTTTGAAAATAGTATTTCAATTCCTTTAGGTGAGTTAAGAGAAAATGTTTCTAAAATTCCATTGGATAAACCAATTGTAGTGCATTGTGCTGGAGGTTACAGAAGTGCAGCAGCCAGTTCATTAATAAATTCTCTATTGAATAGTACCGTAAAAGTTTTAGATTTGGGTGAAGCGATTAAACAATTCCAATAAAGTAACATTATGAATATTTCTGAACAAAAGCATTGGGATAAGGTGTATAGTACAAAAGCTGAAGAAGAGTTAAGTTGGTTTCAACTTTATCCTAAAACTTCCATGGAGTTTGTAGAATTATTTAATCTTCCACTTACTGGAAATATTATAGACATTGGTGGTGGCGATAGTCACTTTGTAGATACCTTAATTGACAAAGGTTATCAAAATATTTGGGTACTTGACATTTCAGCTAGGGCGATCGAAAGAGCAAAGCAAAGATTGGGTAAAAAAGCATCCAGAGTTAATTGGATTGTTTCAGATATTATAGATTTCGAATCATCAGTTCGATTTGATTTTTGGCATGACAGGGCAGCATTTCATTTCCTCACAACAGAAGATAAGATTTATAAATACGTTTCAATTGCTGAAGATGCTATTAAAAAAGATGGCTGTTTAATACTTGGCACATTTTCAGAAAGCGGTCCAACAAAGTGCAGTGGGTTAGATATAATGCAATATTCAGAAGCCTCCATGTC
>JAKACS010000024.1:7904-12937 GCA_021821235.1 Bacillota bacterium | reverse complement strand
GTTGTAACAATAAGCGCTACCGCAATCGCAAACAAAAGAGGAATCAAGATCACAAAGACAAACCACTGAAACGGTTTTTTTCGTTCAATCTCTTTTTCAGTTACTTCATTGTTCATTTGTTTTTTCACCATCTAGTTCCCCCGATTCATGTATTGTTGAATCGAGATTTCATCCATTTGCCTTCCCTCAGCAAATTTTTCCTCTTCCTGATAATGAAGAAAGTCTTTTTCTCTGATTTTCTCGTACTTTTTCACTTCGACGTTTTTTTCCATCAGTTTTTCCTGAAGTAGATTCATTCGCGCGCGGGCATTTACAACCATTTTCTGATAAAAATCAATACTTTTTTGCAAATTTCCGATAAATTGCTGATGATGGCGGATTTCAGAGACAGAGAGTCCGTTCGAAAGCTTTGCTGATTGGTAGAGTTCCATGTCTTCTTTCTTTTTCAATAATTCATACAGTTTTTCGGCGGCTTCTTCAAATTTCCGGACAGCCCCACTGTATTCGACCATCGCTTCGTCCTTTTCGGTTTCTTTAATATGTAGGATTTTATCAAACCTGAATTGATATACCACAGTTTATTCCCTTTCTTTCATAAGCTGAAGTAGTCGGTTAACGGACTCCTCTATCGAAACTTTCTCATTCGTTGTTTGTTTCATAAAGGACAAAATTTCCGGATAGATGGCGATCGCTTCGTCAATTTCCTTCGAAGAACCTTTTTTGTAAGCACCAATATTAATTAAATCCGCAGAATGGATATACGTGCTAAGCTGTTTACGCAATTTCTCGGCAGCTCTTACCTGTTCATTTGGAACAATATTGTTCATAATTCTGCTAATGCTTTTTAAGACATTAATCGCCGGATATTGTCCTTTATTTGCAAGCTCTCTGTCCAAGACAAAATGGCCGTCCAAAATTCCGCGAACAGTATCGGCAATCGGTTCGTTCATATCATCCCCATCGACAAGAACCGTATAAAAAGCAGTAATCGAGCCGAAAGTATTTCTTCCTGTTCGTTCCAAAAGCTTTGGCAGGATTGCAAACACCGATGGGGTATATCCTTTCGTTGTCGGCGGCTCGCCAACTGCAAGACCGACTTCCCGTTGTGCCATCGCTACCCTTGTTACCGAATCCATCATCAGCATGACATTCAATCCTTTGTCACGAAAATATTCGGCGATCGCGGTTGCTGTAAACGCCCCTTTTATCCGCATCAACGCCGGCTGATCAGAGGTGGCAACAACGACTATCGATCGATTCAATCCCTCTTCGCCAAGGTCGCGTTCAATAAATTCCCGAACTTCCCGGCCGCGCTCGCCAATCAGCGCGATTACATTCAAATCCGCTTTTGTATTCCGGGCAATCATCCCGAGCAAGGTGCTTTTCCCAACACCGCTGCCGGCAAATATGCCAACTCTCTGCCCGTTTCCGACTGTTAGTAAACTATCAATCATGCGAACGCCAACCTCGATTGTCTTCGTAATCGGCGGACGCTGCATTGGATTGGGCGGTGATTGTTCAGTCATTACCGGCATCAGCCCTTTAGGCAAAAGCGAGCCATCAAGCGGCTGGCCTAAAGAATCAATCACACTACCGATTAGCTTCTGACCGACTTTCACTTCAAGCGGCTTCATCGTCGTCTCAACTAAACAGCCTGGTGAAATTTCCTGGATTGCGGTATAGGGCATTAAAATCACGTACTCGTCTTTAAAACCAACCACTTCAGCTTGGATCTTTCGCTTTTTTCCTGTACCTACATGGATAAAACAAACATCACCGATGGAACTTGCCGGACCTTGCGATTCGATCATTAAACCGACTACTCTTTTCACACGGCCAAACCGTCTAAAAGTATCGAGCTGGTCGATATGTTCAAGCAAATCAGCCGCTCTCACTCGATTTCACCATCCAGCAAATCGAGCAGTTTTATCTTTAGTTCATCCAGTTGACTATCAATGGCAGCGTCAATTCTTCCATTGACAGATTCAATTATGCAGTTTCCGGCTGACAACTGTTCATCCGGATAAATATACAAATCGGTTTCCTTTGGAAAAATTGTCATCAATTCTTCTTTTTGCGCTAAAAGAAATCCGTAGTGGCTTGGACAAACATGGAGTTGAATTTCACGGTATTCCTTTGCCTCATTTAACGTTCTCTTGACGATCGCTAAAAAAGTTTCTTCCGTTTCTTCCAGCTTTGCACCAATTATCCGTTCAGCCACTTTCACTCCTAAATGAAGAATTGTTTTTTCAGCTGAAGCGACTTTCAATTGATAATCTTGTTTTGCTTGCTTCACGACTTCTTTTGCTTCTATGATCGTTTGCTGCCATTCTTGAAAGCCTTGTTCTTTTCCTATAGCAAGTCCTTCCTGATAACCTTTTTCCCAAGCCAGATTGGTTTGCAACTGTTTTTCTTGCTCCCAAGCCTTCTGATCGAGTGAAATTTCTTCGCGGATCACCTGCACTTTTTGCGATGCTTCATCAACTATCCTTGCAGCTTCCTGTTTGGCTTTTTCCAAAATAGCATCATGCTGCACATCCATTTGCGCCATTACTTGTGAATGATCTTCCTCAAACTGCTGTTGAAAGGATTTAACTGAGATGACTTTTTTTCCTTTTGCTTCTGCAATCATCCACTGTGATTTAATTAATCTAGACAATGATATCATCTCCTCCGCCACGGGCAATGACGATTTCCCCCGCATCCTCCAGACGGCGAATAACGGAGACAATCCGGGACTGCGCCTCTTCAACATCACGCAAGCGAACCGGACCCATAAATTCCATTTCTTCCTTAAAGGTCTCGACCATCCGCTGTGACATATTTTTAAAGACAATTTCTTTCACTTCATCGCTCGATACTTTCAGTGACAACATTAGGTCTTCATTGTCACAGTCTCTGATTACGCGCTGGATGGCTCGGTTATCGAGAGTAACAATATCTTCAAAGACAAACATCCGTTTCTTAATTTCTTCTGCCAATTCCGGATCTTGAATTTCCAAAGCATCCAGAATCGTTCGTTCTGTTGACCGATCCACACCGTTTAAAACTTCAACAACCGCTTCAATTCCCCCCGTATGGGTGTAATCCTGCGTTACGGTTGTTGAAAGCTTTCGCTCGAGAATTTGTTCCACTTCATTGATAATATCCGGTGAAGTGCTGTCCATAACAGCTATCCTTCTGGCGATGTCTGCTTGCACCTCCTGCGGCAGCTCCGATAAAATCTGACCGGCCTGAGCAGCATCAAGATACGATAAAATCAATGCGATTGTCTGCGGGTGTTCGTTTTGGATAAAATTAAGAATTTGTGCCGGATCTGCTTTACGGGCAAAATCGAATGGACGAACTTGAAGAGAGGATGTCAGCCGATTGATGATCACCGTTGCCTGCTCCGGTCCAAGAGCCTTTTCAAGAATTGATTTTGCGTAACCAATTCCACCTTGTGAAATATAGTCTTGTGCCAAAGCAATATTATGAAATTCTTCAAGAATTTCTTCTTTTGCCATGGCATCTACTTTTTTCACTCCGGAAATTTCCAATGTCAGTTTCTCGATTTCTTCTTCACTAAGATGCTTATAAACATTTGCTGAAACATCGGGTCCAAGAGAAATAAGGAGGATGGCTGCTTTTTGTTTTCCGGATAATTCCTTCTGATCTTTTCTTGCCATAAAATCTACTTTCCTCCTAAAACCTAATCTTCAGCAATCCATGAGCGTAATAGTTTTGCAAAATCTTCCGGATGTTCTTTTGCCATTTTTTCCAATTGTTTTTGCCGCAAGGTACTTTCCGTTTCCTGTTCCTGATTGACGTCTGGGATGTATACAGGTTCGGTTAATTGTGCCGCGATATCCTCTTTCACGGTTCGTTTCTTTCTTGCCTTCATGAACAAAATAAGCAAGAGAATTACCGCTGCAAGCAATATTCCGCCTATAAGATAAATCCACCACGGAATTGATGTTTGCGGTTGCTTGGCTGTATTTATCTTTCCGTTGAACGGTTGAACGGACACAACGATTCTATTTTTCAAATCCTGATTGGTTAACGGTTTGCCAGTACTGCTTTTATCAATGGTTGTTCTAACAATGGTTCCTAAAATGTTGGAAATATCATTGACCCTTGATTGCGGCAATGATTTCGGATTATTTGGGCTTGGCGGTTCAACCATAACTTGAATGCCTAAATCCCTGATTTTGTACGGACTCTCAACAATTTGCCTGCGGATGCGGTTGACTTCGTAATTGACTTTGTCGTCTGTTTTTTGATAATCACCATTGCCACTGCTGCCGGCGAGATAATTCGAACCGAGCGGATCTGTTGCTGTTTGTGATTGCGGCGTTCCCCCAGCCTGACTGCCATTTCCCGTAAAAGTTTCTTTTATATTTTGGGCGCTGATCGCAATCCCCTTCATATTTTTTTTATCAACGGGTTCAACGAGGTTTTCTTCCCGCTTTTCCTGAGTAAAATCAATATCGGCTGACACAGAAACAACTACTTTGTCCTGCCCCATCAATGTTCCGAGCATAGTTTGAACTTGCCTCTGAATATCGCGCTCGATTTGCTTTTTGATCTCACTTTGATTTGCAAACGTTGTTCCGTTTCCCGTAGAATTTTGCTGATTATTTAAATCGTAATACTCAAAAAATTGGTTCATGATGACGATATTATCTGTAGGAAGGTTTGGAACACTTTTTGAAACCAGCTGGTAAAGGCCCTTGATCTGCTCATTGCTGAACTGGTAACCGGGCTTAACGGTTAGAACAATAGATGCCGACGCCTGTTCACCTTTGTCGCTGACAAAAATCCCTTTATCAGGAAGATTGATCATTACCTTAGCATCCTGTACTCCATCGATTCCTTTAATTAAGTTGGCAAGTTCAGTCTGCATCGCATCAAGCTTAATAACATTAAATTCATTGTCTGTTGTCCCTAAGCTTGCGTTTTGGCTAAAGAAAGAATAATCAATTTTCCCTGATTTTGGAAGCCCTTCTGCAGCCAGCTGTACTTTCAAAGTATCAACGACATCACTTGGCACT
>JAKACS010000024.1:0-7894 GCA_021821235.1 Bacillota bacterium | reverse complement strand
TTCCACCGTCAGCAACTTCAGATTTGACTCCTTTTGCATCCAAACTTTGTTTGATTGTACCGGCTTCAGAAGGTGAAAGATTGCTATATAACGGGACAAGGGTCGTTCTCGTCGCCAAAAATGAGATGGCACCAATGATCACTGCAAGTAAAAGAATTGAACCTATGTAGAGCCGTTTTTGCTTTTTGGATCGACTCGACCAAAAGGTTTGCAGTTTGCTTACATATTTATTCACTGTTTCTTTCATGTTTTTCCCCCGGTTATTCTGTCTGTTTCGCTCTCAGCAGTGCATAACCGCTATCATATCCATTGTGCTAATGCCATTAAACTTGCATTCTCATTATTTCTTGATAGGCTTCAATTGCTTTGTTGCGAACTTCAACGGCTGCCTGCAAGGTGATATTTGCTTTCTGACCGGCAATCAAAACTTGATGCAGGTCAACATTTTCCCCGTTGATCAGCTTTTGTGTCATTTGGTCGGCATCATTCTGCGACTGATTAAGATTAGAAATTGATTCGTTTAAGACGGACGCAAAATTTTTCTGCGTTTCGAAAGGTGTAGTAGAAGCAGCTTTTACACTTCCAGCAGCCGGTGTGAAAAACTGCTGCACGGATGGAAAAGAAATTTGACTCATTTAAAAATCTCCTTTATTATTCCCTGATATTATTTCCCAATTTCAAGGGCTTTTAGTAGCATCCCTTTTGATGCATTTAAAACAGTAACATTTGCTTCGTATGAGCGGGTGGCGCTGATTAAATCGGTCATTTCTCGAAGCGGATCTACGTTTGGAAGCTGAACATAGCCGTCTTGATTCGCATCCGGGTTTTCAGGATCATACACCATTTTATATGGTGTCTTTGTATCCTCGACAATTTTGGACACCATGACACCGCCTCCAGCTGCATTTGCCCCACCGTTAATAGCAGCTTGAAGATAGGAAGAGAACCCGCCTTCTTTCGGCTGAAGGACGACCATCTTCCTTTGATACGGTTCCCATTTGCCGTTGACAAGCTTTGCCCGGGTTGTATCAGCATTTGCCATGTTTGAAGAGATAACATCCATTCTAAGCCGCTGTGCTGTTAATGCTGAGGCAGTTGTATTTAAACTTTGAAAAATGGACATGCTTATTTGCCCCCTCGAATCACGCTTTGCAACGCGGAAAATTTGCCGTTCAGCTGTTCAACCAGGGCATCATAGTAGATTTGATTCGTGGCTAAGTCGGCCATTTCTTGATCTACATCGACGCTATTGCCATTGTTGTTGTATTGAACGTTTTGCTTTGTTACGACTCCCGGCTGATCAGATGAACTGGGCGTAAAGTCAAGGTGACGCGGATTTGTCTTGTATGTACCGATATCGGATTCGAGTTGATTTTGCAGCATTTCTTTGAAGCTGACATCTTTCGCTTTATAATTTGGCGTATCAACATTGGCAATATTTTGGGAAATGACTTTTTGTTTTAAAGAAGAGTAATTGAGTGCCTGATTCAATGATGTAATCGTATTTGAAAATAAATTCAAGTGATGCACCTCTTTCAACAAAGTAAAAAAAATGAAAAATTTTGTAGAAAATGCTCTAAATTTATCAATCTCTTTTCTATTGTAATGAAAATGTAATTCTCTGTCTATGTCGATTAGATTAAAATTTATCAGTCAAAATACCTATTTTCCTTCACATAATCTTGTTATTCACAGTTAACAGCCTCTAGGTAAATAGTGGATCACTTCTCATTTCGACAAAATCCGTATTCAACAAACTTACGAAAAAAAAGAAAAACAGCGGAGGGTTTCCGCTGTTTTTCTTTTTTTGCCATTAATTTGCACGTAGTTTATCAAGTTCTACAAGGAATTTATCATTTAGTACTTTAATATACGTTCCTTTCATTCCAAGGGAACGGGATTCGATAACGCCAGCACTTTCAAGCTTTCTTAGCGCATTGACGATAACGGAACGGGTAATTCCGACACGATCAGCGATTTTCGAAGCAACTAAAAGTCCTTCCTGACCGTTTAATTCTTCAAAAATATGCTCGATTGCTTCCAACTCGCTGTAAGACAGAGAGCTTATTGCCATTTGCACTACAGCCTTGCTTCTTGCTTCTTCTTCAATTTCCTCTGCTTTCTCTCTTAGAATCTCCATTCCGACAACGGTAGCCCCATATTCACCAAGGATCAAATCATCATCATGAAACTTTTCTTGCAGTCGGGCTAAAATAAGCGTACCAAGACGTTCACCGCCGCCGATAATCGGCACAATCGTTGTCAACCCTTCGCGGAACAAATCTTTGTTCTCAACAGGAAAGGCAGTATACTCGCTTTCCACACCCAAGTTTGGCGATGTTTCTTTAATATTAAACAGCCCATTCGTGTACTCTTCAGGAAATTGACGATCTTCCAGCATTTTTTTCATTCGCTCATTTTCAATCTGCTGATTGATCGCAAAACCTAATAGTTTACCACGGCGGCTGACAACGAAAACATTCGCTTCAATCACTTCACTTAATGTTTCCGCCATCTCCTTGAAATTTACCGGTTTTCCTGCAGCTTTTTGCAGCAATGCATTAATTTTCCTTGTTTTTGCTAATAAATCCATGTACTTCTTCCTCCTGTAATTGCAACTCTAAACCTACATTCCAATTCATGATTCCGCAAAAAAGTTGGTATTCCGATTTTCCTTTTCCCCTGGAATCCTCATATAAAACACGGTTTATTATAGAATAAACTGGCTCAAATCCCTATTTTTCGAGATCGCTCCAAGCTTTTCATCTACATATTGCGGCGTAATCATTACTTTCTCCATTGAAATATCCGGAGCTTCAAACGAAAGATCTTCCAACAGTTTTTCAAGGATCGTATGCAAACGCCTTGCGCCAATATTATCCGTGTTTTGATTCACTTCAAATGCTACTTCTGCAATCCTACGAATAGCATCGTCAGAAAATTCAATTTGTATACCTTCTGTTGCCAATAATGCCTGATATTGTTTAATTAATGCATTATCCGGCTCGATTAAAATTTTGAAAAAGTCGTCAACTGTCAGTTTCGTTAATTCGACACGAATTGGGAAACGGCCTTGAAGTTCCGGAATCAAATCCGATGGCTTTGCCATATGAAAAGCACCGGCAGCAATAAACAAAATATGATCCGTTTTCACAGAGCCATACTTCGTAACGATTGTCGATCCTTCTACAACCGGGAGGATGTCGCGCTGCACCCCTTCACGGGAAACATCCGCTGATGAGCCACCCGAGTTTTTGCTGGCAATCTTATCAATTTCATCGATAAAAATGATACCGGACTGCTCAGCTCGGTACACTGCTTCCTGTGTCACTTCATCCATATCAATCAGCTTTTGCGCTTCCTCGTTTGTTAATATTTTTCTTGCTTCACGAACGGTGACTTTCCGGCGTTTATGACGTTTTGGCAGCAAGTTGCTGAGTGCGTCCTGCATATTCATCCCCATCTGTTCCATGCCCGAACCTTGAAGCATATCAAACATCGACGGTGCCTGTTCCTCTACTTCTACGGTAACGAGCTTATCTTCCAATTGACCAAGAGCAAGCTGCTCTTTTACAACTTTCCGTTTCTCAGCAACCGAAAAATCTTCAGAATGGTCTGTTTCTGTTTCATTTTGAGCACCGCCCCCGAAAAGCATCTCGAGCGGATTTTTATAATTGTTTTGTTTCTTTGCAGATGGAACAAGCAGATCGACAAGGCGGTGGTTGGCGCTTTCTTCTGCCCGTTCTTTAACGCTTAGCATTTTTTCCTCTTTCACTAACCGGATCGATGTTTCCACTAGATCACGTACCATTGATTCGACATCACGGCCAACATAACCGACTTCCGTAAATTTCGTCGCTTCCACTTTTACGAAAGGAGCATTTACGAGTTTCGCAATCCTTCGGGCAATTTCCGTTTTCCCAACACCAGTCGGTCCGATCATCAGAATATTCTTCGGAATGACTTCATCGCGGAGCGTTTCCTCAAGAAGCCCTCGGCGATAGCGATTTCGCAATGCAACCGCAACGGCCTTCTTCGCATCTTTTTGGCCAATTATATATTGATCAAGCCTCTCAACAATTTGTCGTGGAGTTAGATTCGTTGAATTTGCCATCCATTCTCGACTCCTTCCTAGTTATAGCTGTTCAACAATTATATTGTGGTTTGTGTAGACGCATATATCTGCGGCAATTTCCAGAGATGCTCGGGCAATTTCTTTGGCAGACAAATGCTCTCCTGCATTCTTCTTCATTGCGCGCCCCGCCGCTAATGCATAATTGCCGCCAGAACCAATAGCAAGTATGCCATCATCTGGCTCAATAACTTCACCCGTTCCGGATACAAGGAGCAATGCTTCCTGATTCATGACAATTAGCATTGCTTCCAGTTTTCGCAACACTTTGTCGCTCCGCCATTGTTTAGCTAATTCCACAGCAGCCCGCTGCAAATTTCCATTGTATTCTTCCAATTTACCCTCAAACATTTCAAAAAGGGTAAAAGCATCTGCCACAGAACCGGCAAACCCGGCTAAAACTCGGCCGTTGAAGATTTTTCTTACCTTCTTTGCCGTATGTTTCATTACAACAGCGTTTCCGAAGGTTACTTGCCCATCGCCAGCCATTGCACATTCTCCATTGTGGTGGATGGCAAAAATCGTCGTCGCATGAAATTCTGACATCGCGGAATCCTCCTAGGCGTTTCTTTTGTTTTTATACAAAGCAAACAATGAAATTTCAATATAGTTGAACCTCTCGTTTTAGTCCGGTTATGCTCCAACAATACCTTTTTGTACTTCTGTTCCGTTATGCCCGAGGATGGTGTGCCATATAGGTTTTGCGGAGATGTTCGTTTGTTACGTGCGTGTATATTTGAGTCGATGTTAAAAACGCATGCCCCAGCAGTTCTTGTACCGATCGGAGGTCAGCTCCGTTATTCAGCAAATGGGTTGCAAATGAATGCCGCAACATATGCGGGTGTATATGACTATTTAAAGCAGATTTTTCAATGATCCCATCTAAAATCTTCCTGACACCCCTTGTCGACAAACTCCCGCCCCGGTAATTGACAAACAATTGGTCGTGCACTGCATTTCCGGATAACAGCTTTTTTCTGCCGCAGTTTATGTACTGCTCCAAAGCGTCCTTTGCCTGTCTTCCAAAGGGAACATAGCGCTCTTTTTGACCTTTTCCGTGAACCAATACTGTCGATAAAAAGAAGTCAACATCCTTTAATTTCAGTTGGCAGCATTCGCTTACCCGCATTCCAGTCGCATATAATAATTCAAGCAAGGCTTTATTCCGCTGACCCAACGGGGTTTGGGTTTCGCAAGCCTGAAATAATTGCTGGAGCTCATTTTCATAAAAAAACTCAGGCAATCTTTTTTCTGCTTTTGGAATGGTTACAAGGGCAAACGGATTTTCTTCAACGTATTTTTCACGCAGCAAAAACTTATAAAAGCTGCGCAAGCATGAAATTTTTTTTGCAACCGTTTTTCTCGCAAGCTTTCGTTCATACAGCACAGTCAAATAGAGTCTCGCATCCAAGTATTGAACACTACAAACATCCTCAATTCCTTGTTCAGACATGAACATAAGGAATTCACTAATTTCATATTGATAATGTTCAATTGTATATTGTGCGGAATTTTTCTCCATTTGTAAATATTCAACAAACAATTTTACTAAAACGTTCACATTTGCCAATCCCGCCACCTCGCAAAAGGCTACTAAATCTTATCATTTTATTGAGCAAAAAGCAATAAATTTTACAAAACCTTCACAAAGTTCTGAATTGTTTCCAATGCTCTTGATGCATGCTTTAAATTTCGTTCTTGCTTATTTTTAATTTTAACAGGTAATTCTGGAAACAAGCCAAAATTTGCATTCATCGGCTGAAAACTGGATGAATTGGTTGTCGTAATATATCTGGCCATGCTGCCGATTGCCGTTTCAGCAGGGAAATCAAGCCGACTTTCCCCAAGAACAAGGCGGGCAGCGTTAAGTCCGGCAACCAAACCGCTCGCTGCCGATTCGACGTACCCCTCAACACCTGTCATTTGCCCGGCGAAAAATAAATCTTCGCGGTCACGGAATTGATAGGTAGCTCTTAATACCTTTGGCGAATTGATAAACGTATTGCGGTGCATGACCCCATAGCGGATGATCTCTGCATTTTCAAGTCCGGGGATCAATTGAATGACTTCTTTTTGCGCTCCCCATTTTAAATGGGTTTGAAATCCGACAATGTTAAACAGCGTTCCAGCAGCATCATCTTGACGGAGCTGAACAACTGCAAAAGGTCGCTTTCCCGTTTTTGGATCTTCCAGACCTACTGGTTTCAATGGGCCGAAGAGCATTGTCTTTTTGCCACGGGCAGCCATCACTTCAATCGGCATACAGCCTTCAAAGAAGATTTCTTTTTCAAATTCTTTTAACGGCACCGTCTCTGCCGAAACAAGCGCCTCATAAAAGCGATCAAATTCTTCTTCTGTCATTGGGCAATTTAAATAAGCTGCTTCCCCTTTATCATAACGCGACTTTAAGTATACCTTTTCCATATTAATGCTGTCTTTCTCAATGATCGGCGCAGCAGCATCGTAGAAATACAAATAGTCTTCGCCGGTCAATTCCTTTAGCCGAGCAGAAAGAGCAGGACTTGTCAGCGGGCCTGTTGCAATAACTGTCGGTCCTTCAGGGATATCTGTTACTTCCTCGTGAACCACCGTAACATTTTCATGATTTTTCACCATTGAAGTAACTCTTGCCGCAAATTCAAGGCGATCAACCGCTAGGGCACCACCAGCGGGAACTGAGCAGGCATCGGCTGAAGCGATAATGACCGAATCAAGCTTGCGCATTTCTTCCTTTAATACTCCAACTGCATTTGTTAATGTATTTGCCCGTAAAGAATTACTGCAAACGAGCTCAGCAAATTTATCCGTATGATGTGCCGGTGTCTGCTTGACAGGACGCATTTCGAAAAGCCGAACCTTAACGCCTCTTTTGGCAATCTGCCAGGCTGCTTCACTTCCGGCCAATCCAGCACCAATTACATTTATTGTTAAATTGCTCATTTTATTACCTCCAACATCACATTGCCGCTTTATTTTACCCTTTTCCGTTGCCAATGTCCATTTTTGCTTAAAAACAGGCTGAGTGCAACAAAAGGCTTCGCTTGCTAAGCAAATTTTTGATGATTTTAAGGAAACTAAAGGCACAATGTGAAAATAGAATCAGTTGTTTAGAACACAAATGAAAAGAGTGAGCAGAGGGCTCACCCTTAGTTTTGCGGTTCTTCTTTGTAGTCACACTCAGTGCACTGCACTTGTACACCTTTTTTCAGCTTCTTTTCGACCAGTAAGGAATCACATTTTGGACAGCTTCTTGGCAATGGCTTATCCCATGAAAGAAAGTCACATTCAGGGTAACGGGTACAGCCATAGAAAATCCGTTTCTTCTTGCTCTTTCTTTCGATGATTTGCCCTTTTTTGCATTTCGGACATGTCACGCCTATTTCTTTAACAATCGGCTTTGTGTTCCGGCATTCAGGGAAATTGCTGCACGCCATAAATTTTCCGTATCGTCCCATTTTAAAAACCATTGGACTTCCGCATAGTTCGCAATCTTCTCCAGCCGGTTCATCCTTGATTTCAACTGATTGCATTTCTTTTTCTGCAATTGCAAGATGCTTGGCAAATTCCTGATAAAATTCATCAATGATTTCCACCCAATGAATCTTGCCATCCTCAACATCATCCAAATCCTGTTCCATTTTTGCTGTGAATTCCACATCCAAAATATCAGGGAAAAATTCCATCATCAACTCAATCACAATTTCCCCGAGCTCAGTTGGTACAAATCGTTTATTATCGAGGTTTACGTATCCCCGTTTTTGA
>JAKACS010000744.1 GCA_021821235.1 Bacillota bacterium | reverse complement strand
TCTACAAAATTAATTTCTTCTGCTCCTTTCCATTCAGCTTGTTTAATGACTATACTCAAACTATAAAAGGAAAGAATGAAGAAAGTATGTAGGGTTGAATTTTTTTTACCAATAGAACGGCTTGATAGAAATACAAACTGACTTGTTTCTGTAATCAATTCTGCATATGAAATGCAGATTTATTGATTATCATTAAGTCGTACCAATCAAGGAGATGAAGTCACAGTCATTGTGGCGGTCAATCTCCTTCCTTAAATGAATACCCTATCCCTATGAAAAAGTTCTGACTTCATCCCCGTCAGAGCTTTTTCCCTTTCTTTACTCTGTTGTTTGCCATCATGGATTGCGATATTTTTTAAAAAGGGAACTTCGATTTGCCTCTGGCGATCGTCATCGAATAAGTCCTAACGAGGTGATTTTAATTTTGTTTCTCAAAAGGCTAAATAAAAAAGGTCAAATATCGATACCCAAAAAAATTCAGCAGCAATTAAAAATAAAAGATGGCGATTCGTTAACAATTTTCCAGCAAAAAGAGCGGATTGTTTTGAAGAGTCGGCATCCAAATAAACGCTTAAACGAATGTATTTTATCGGGCGGAAGAATATCGATCCCTGCCGAACTCCGGCGCATCCTCAACATCCATATAGATTCCGATTTAGAAATGGAAGTGTCAGTGCCCGATGAAATGATCCTATTGAAACAAAATTTCAGAAAAACGAAAGAGGCTGACTAATTCGCTAGTCAGCCTTTCATATGATTATTTTTTTCGTCTAGAAGGAAAGCACTCGTTCTCCTAACTCATATGCCTTGTAAGTCCCGTCTGCTTTAAACAAAAAAACAAACCGGCTTTGATCACTCAGTTTTTGCATAAAAATTCCTTCACCCAATTGCCAGCTGCTGCATTTTCCTTCGTAAAAAGGCGTTCCCGAAACAAGCACATCAAATCTTGGGATATCTTCCTGCACGTTTTGTACCACAATTACACACCTCTTCTTTGAAAATTGATTTTTTTGATCGTTATATAGCTACTTTATCGAGTAAAGATGAAGAAAATATGTAGAAGATGAAAAAAAAGGAACAACAAAGGCACCGTATTTTTTTGTTAGGAGAATGGCTCGCGATTCCGGGGTTTTCGTGAATTATTTTTTCTATTTATTAGTAATATAAGGGTGCTCGACTTACCCTTTCGTGACCGACTTAGTGATTATCACTTGTAAAAAATGAAATTTATGGAAAGTGTATTTGAGTTACCTAAAAATTTAAAAAAAGTATTTGACATTGTACCCTAAACGACGTAAAAGGCTGACTAGATCGCTAGTCAGCCTTTTGCCAATTAAATTATTTATCGAGACCCAATTCGGTATAGTTGTGTTTTGCATATCCTTTCGATCTTCTATACCAAATCAGGAAGATTCCTCCTGCAATCAGAACAAGGGAAACCACTTGTGCAATCCTTAGTGAACTCGTCAGCATCAAGCTGTCTGTTCTCATTCCTTCGACATAGAATCTGCCGATTGAATACCAGATTAAATAAGAAAGAAACAGCTCTCCTCGTTTTAACGAAGGCAGCCTTCTTAATCCTAGTAGAATCAAAAAGCCGATAAAGTCCCACGTTGATTCATATAGAAAGGTTGGATGATAATAAGTTCCATTTATATACATTTGATCAACAATAAACTTAGGAAGGTGCAAATTTTCTAAAAATGCCCGTGATACTTCTCCACCATGTGCTTCCTGGTTCATAAAATTGCCCCAGCGGCCTATTGCCTGTCCCAAAATTAAGCTTGGAGCAATAATGTCAGTAATTTTCCAGAAGGAAACACCTTTCTTTTTTGAAAAAACAAGCGCTGTAATCACTCCGCCAAGAATCGCACCATGAATCGCAATCCCGCCATTCCAAATGGCAATCATTTCACTTGGATGCTTTTGATAATATCCCCATTCAAAAAGAACATAATAAATCCGCGCACTAATAATCGCAATCGGGATCGCCCATAATAGCAAATCAGCCAGCGTATCCTGGCCTAAGCCAAGCTTTTTCGATTCCCTTTGAGCAAGGATCCACCCTAACAGCACACCTGTACCGATGATAATCCCATACCAATAAACAGTAAAGGGACCAAGCTCAAAAGCAACCCGATTAAGATGCTGAATTTTCTCCACTCGTGAATTCACCTCTTTTGTAAACTAAAAATTCCAGCGACGACTTTACCCAATTCCATTGGTTTCATTATGAATCACTGCTTATACGAGTATACCATGAAATTGTTAAGAAAGTTTAAAAATCCAGATGAAAAATGGCTGACAGCATTTGTTGCTGCCAGCCACTTTTATTTTATAGACTGCTAATGATTTTTTCATATTCGCTTTGACTGATTTCGCCTTTGACATAGCGAAGTTTAACAATGTCAAGCGGCGTATTTTCAATCGCTTTCTTATCCCGTTTCAAGGCAACAAACAAGTCCAATACAATTTTTTTCACTACTTTTAAAATTTTAAAGAGATCCCTCGTTTTAACGAGATAGTAAAAAACAATAA
>JAKACS010000743.1 GCA_021821235.1 Bacillota bacterium | reverse complement strand
ATTTAAAGACCGGTTTATGGCAGCAGCAGACATTGAAATTGGCGATGACGCAAGAATTGACGCAGGCAATCGCGCTGCTGCAATACTCAGCGCAGGAACTGACCGAGTTTTTGGAAGCGAAGGCGTTGGAAAATCCCCTTTTAACAATCGAAAGGCGCCAGCGAGCAAAACGAGTAAAAACCGATAAACAACAAACTGATTGGGTGGAGCAAATTGCGGATACCCCTTTTTCCCTTGAAGACGATTTGATCGATCAATTAAACGTCAAAAAGTATTCGATCGAGCAAGTGGCTATTATTCGGATGGTGATTAGAGACTTAGATGAAAACGGTTACTTCAGAGGGAGAGTAGAGGAACTTGCGGAAAAATGGCATGTCCCTCAGGCGATGGTCGAAAGAAGCATTGCGATCATTCAAACGCTCGAGCCAGCCGGAATTGGCGCTGCCAGCCTTCAGGAATGTTTGCTGCTGCAATTAAGGCGGTTAGACCCGGAAAACACGTTGGCAATCACCATTCTTGAAAACCATTTCCTACCGTTCGCTGAAAAGAAGTGGAAAATGATTGCGAAGGAATTGCAGGTTACCTTAAAGGAGATCCAGGCGGTCTCGGACTTTATTCAGAAACTGAATCCAAAGCCATGTGCGGACTATACGGCTGTTTCTACGCAGTATGTGATCCCAGATGCAGTGATTCAATGGGATGGTCTCGATTTTTCGGTTCGTTTGTGGGAGGCAGCAATGCCGAAAATCGAGTTTAATACACACGATTATCAGAAGTTTTCGGCTCAAGGTGATCAACAAGTGCAGCAATTTTTGCAGGAAAAATATCAAGACTACCAATGGATTGCCAAGAGTATTGAACAACGAAAAGAAACGTTACGGAAAGTCGTTTTGAAAATCGTTGAAAAACAGCCGGATTTTTTTCGAAAAGGACCGGAATTTTTGCAGCCGATGACAATGAAGGAAATTGCAATCGAGCTGGACGTCCATGAATCGACCATCAGCCGCGCTGTAAGGGAAAAATACGTTCAAACCCCAAATGGAACGTTTCCGTTAAAATTCTTTTTTACTAGTACGGTTCAAACCGTTTCAGATGAACACACTTCATCTTCTCAAGTGAAAAATTTGATTGCGCGGCTTGTTGATCACGAAGATAAACAAAAGCCCTATTCAGATCAAGAGCTAGTCGATTTACTAAAAGACCGCGAAGGG
Organism: Bacillota bacterium; assembly: GCA_021821235.1. Next base: position 1,327 of record JAKACS010000743.1, on the reverse strand, counting down.
ATACTACTATCACGGAGGACAGTCGCTAAATACCGTGATCAGTTAGGAATTCCATCTTCCACCAAACGGAAACGGTACTAAAGAGCGAAAGGAAAGTGGGCGATGCATCATATTATTTTGTACAGCCGTGATGGCTGCCATTTATGTGAAAAAGCGAAACATAACTTAATGGAATTGAAAAACAAAATTTCTTTTTCATATGAAGAAAAAAATATTGCGCTAAGTGATGAGCTCACAGAGCGATATGGTTTGATAATTCCCGTTGTTGAAATGGACGGGGAAGTGGTCGCATATGGACTTGTTAACAAGTTTGACATAAGTAAACGTTTGCAGTGAAAAACCCAAAGTATAATAGTTGAAATCGCAGATTACTCCTGCTAGAATGAAAATTGTGCCAGGGGTAATTTTTTTTGATTGTAGTGGGACATAATACGTCTATGCGGGACACGAATCGACCGGCTACATGTAATTAAAGGGGCATGAATTCATGCGGGAATTTATTGATATTCAACGAAAATTATTACCCGATCTTCTACAAGTTATTCATAAACGCTACTCCATTCTAAGGTACATTGGGTACATGCAGCCTGTTGGCCGACGAAGCCTTGCGGCAAGCCTTGGATTTACAGAAAGAACACTTCGGAGCGAAGTAGAATTTCTTAAGGATCAAAACTTAATTACAGCGGGCAGTGCTGGAATGAGGTTAACGCCTGAAGGAAAGAACTTACTGGAAGATCTTGAAGGCTTTATGCGGGAAATTAAGGGTATAGACGTAATGGAACTGGAACTGAAGCATCGGCTCAGGATCCGTAGGGTAATGATTGTGCCCGGGGATGTCGATGAGTCTCCGATGGTTAAAAATGAGCTTGGCAAAGCTTGTGCATCCTGCATGAAATTGCTGCTAAACGGAGAAAATATCATCGCTGTGACGGGCGGTTCCACGATGGCTGCCGTTGCTGAAATGCTTACCCCTGAACTTGGCGAAAAGAAATTGCTTTTTGTCCCGGCGCGCGGCGGAATTGGCGAAGACGTCCACAATCAGGCAAACACGATCTGCTCCAATATGGCGGCACATACCAACTCAAAGCATCGGGTTCTCTATGTCCCTGATCAGGTCAGTCCAGACATTTATGAATCATTGATCAGAGAGCCAGCCATTCATGAAGTACTTGGGTTGATTCAGTCGGCAAGCATGGTTTTACACGGGATTGGAGATGCTATGACAATGGCCAGACGCCGAAAGACGAGCCCTGAAGATTTGGAAAAAATCAAAAAAGAAAAAGCAACCGGGGAAGCGTTTGGTTATTACTTCAATGAAGCAGGCGAA
>JAKACS010000742.1 GCA_021821235.1 Bacillota bacterium | reverse complement strand
AGAAAGTACTCCCGCCGAGAGTACTTTCTTTTTTGCGAGTTAATTTCACGTTCTTGGAAGTATCAAAATTTCAACTCTTCGATTTTTCGCCCTGCCCTCAGGCGTATCATTGGATGCGACCGGCTGGTACTCCCCAAAGCCTTTTGCACTGAACCAGCGCGGATCCAGCTTGTCATTTCTCAAAACGATCTTCATAAAGTTCACTGCCCGCATCACACTGAGTTCCCAGTTGGACTCAAATTTCGAGTTTTTAATTGGTACATTGTCCGTGTGCCCGCTGATAATAATATTTCTTGGCGGATTCATGACAAGTAAGTTGGAGATTTCGCTTGCTGTCTTCAAGTCCATGCTGAGGACTTCCGCGCTTCCTGAATCAAACAGAACATTATCGCGAATTGTCACAAGCAAACCTTCACTTGTTAACGATGTTTGCAGCTTATTGGACAACTGGTTCGTTGTGATGTATTGATTCACTTTCACTTGCAGCTCTTTCAGCTCTTTTTGATCCTGTTGTATCGCTTTTTGCTTTTCCTGCTCTTGTTTTAATTTTTGCGGATCTTCAGCCATGTATTGATTTTTTTGCAAATCTTTTTTTCGTACATCCGAAGCGTCCGAGCTGCCTTGCGGAATAGCAGTTTGATAATTTAATAACCCCGTTCCCCCTGTGAACATTTCGTTAAAGGCCTTTGATAAAAGCTGGAATTTTTGGGCATCAACGGAACTCATCGCAAAGAGAACAATGAATAATGCCAAGATCAATGTTAACAAATCAGAATACGGCAAGAGCCACGCTTCACTCATTTCTTCCTCTTCATGCTTTTTCTTGCGGCGCCTACTCATCTCGACCCACAACACTTTCCTCCAGAATTTTCTTCCGCTCTCCAGCCGGCAAATACGATGCCAGCTTTTGCTCAATCACCCTTGGTGCCTCGCCTTCCAATATGGATAAAATTCCTTCAATCATCATCTGTTTTACTTTTACTTCCTGCTTTGATTTGCGCCGTAATTTATTCGCAAACGGATGCCATAATACATATCCCGTGAAAATCCCGAGTAATGTGGCAACAAATGCTGCCGATATGGCTCGGCCGAGTTCAACGGTATCGTTCATATTGCTAAGCGCGGCAATCAACCCAAGTACGGCGCCCAATACTCCAAGTGTCGGGGCGTATGTTCCGGCCTGTGAGAAGATTGCGGCACCAGATTGATGGCGCTCTTCCATCGCCTCAATTTCTTCGGAAAGCACATCCCGTATGTAATCAGCGCTCTGCCCATCAACCGCAAGCGACAGCCCATTTTTTAAAAAAGGATCGTCCACTTCGCTCGTCTTCGCTTCAAGGGCAAGCAGTCCTTCTTTTCGGGCAAGCTGGGCCCAATCGGAAAACAGGCGGATCAATTCCGCTTGATTGACCGCCTTTTGTTCTTTAAAAACAACGGCAAAAAGTTTTGGCACTTTTTTTATTTCACTTGTTGGAAAAGCAATGGTTACCGAAGCAATGGTTCCGGCAATGATAATCAGAAATGCCGCAGGGTTCGCCAAGGCGACCAAGCTGACCCCTTTTAATACCATTCCTACGCCAATTGCCACAAAGCCAATAATCAAACCTATAATTGTCGTTAAATCCATTTATCTCTCACCTGCATCGATCATATTCGCTTCGAATTTTTCTTAAAAAAAACATCCTCTTTCTCTTTATTTCGACAAGATTCACTGAATCTTAATAGCTTATAAGAATTTTCGTTAAAGATGCAGGAGGAACTTTTTGATCTATTGTTCCAATCGGAAATCCCTTAAGATTCTGAGTTTCCTTGGGCAGCAGGTGCGTTTTCATTTAAAAGCCGAATAAACGCTTCGGTTGCCTTTTTATTTCGTCCAAAGGATGAAAATATATAGGAAAATTTTCGGACAAATACTTCGTCTTTAATTGGAATGATCGAAAGATGATGATTTTCGACTTCTCTTGAAATGGCATACTCCGAAAGCAGGGATAGCCCCATATTTCGGATCACGGCTTCCTTTACCCCGTGGGTGCTGCTAATCGAAATCATGTTCTTCGCCTTCAACGCATGGGAACGAAGGACATGTTCCAAAAAGACCCTCGTTCCCGACCCTTTTTCCCTTGAAATCCACACTTGGTTCTGAAGCTGTTCAACTGACATTTCACTTAGCGAAAGCGGATGATGGTGCGATGCAACAATTTTCAACTCATCTTTCATAAAAGGATATACAGCCAGACTTTTTTCATTGCATTGTCCTTCAATCAAGCCAATATCGACGTGGAATAGCTTCACGTGTTCAATAATTTCATCCGTATTTCCAATAATCACTTCGAGCCGGATCCCAGGGTATTGCTTGCAAAGTTTTTCCAAAAGTCCGGGAAGAACGTATTCCCCGATCGTAAAGCTTGCGCCAATTTTGAGTTCAAGTTCAATCGAGTGGTGATGGTCGGCAATCTCTTCCTTGGCCGTTTCATAGATTTGCAGGATCTGCTTTGCCCGTTCATACAACAATTCACCAGTGGAAGTGAGTTGAAGCTGCTTT
>JAKACS010000741.1 GCA_021821235.1 Bacillota bacterium | reverse complement strand
CATCGCAGGCGAAGTGGTAACAGGACTTGAAAGCAATATATATCACGGCGCACTAGCCATGATCATCTTCGGAGCCGTTACCTTAGGTGTGGACTTTTTATCCTTGCATAGCAAAAAGTTTCGTGATTTTGTCGAAGGTAAAGGAACGGTAATTATAAAAGATGGGAAAATTCTTGAAGAAAATCTAAAAAAGGAAAAATATACAATTGATGAAATATCCGCTTTATTACGGCAAAAAGACATCTTTCGCGTGGCAGACGTTGAATTTGCCGTCTTGGAGCCGAGAGGAAATTTAAGCGCACTTCTAAAAAGGGAAAATCGTCCATTAACACCAAAAGATTTGCAAATGAAGATGCCTAGTGAAAAAGAGCCACAAACCGTCATCATGGACGGGAGCATTTTGGATGAAGCGTTACGTTCAGCCGGAAAAAGTCGAAGATGGCTGCAAATGGAGCTTGAAAAACTGGGCGTAACACTTGAAAATGTCTTTTTAGGACAAATTGATTCGTATGGGGACCTTACCATTGATATTTATGATGATAAAATTCAGGTACCTTCACCAACCCAGCGTCCACTATTATTGGCAATGCTAAAAAAAGTACAAGCCGATCTTGAATTATTTTCATTAGGAACAGACGATGAAAAAGCAAAACAAATGTATAAATCAAATGCAGAAAAAATGCAAAAGGAAATCGAAAAACTCACCCCCTATTTAAATGGCTAAACAAAAAGATCCTGATCAATCACAGTTGACTAGGATCTTTTCCCTTTTAAATGCTTGCACCTTGTCTTTTTATCCGTTCAAGCTTATGCGAAAAGTAGCTATGCAATACCATTCCCGCCATAACTAAGAAGATCCCCATCCATGAAAGGAAGGATGGAAAAGCGGATTTTAGAAAGAGTAATTCTCCGATTAAAGCAAAAAGAACTTCGGTCGATTGAGTCGCTTCCACGGCAGCAAGTTTCCGCATATTTCCCCTCACCAAATCCGTTGCCCGGAAAAATAAAACAGTTGCAATCACACCGGAAGAAATCGCGACGATAGCGGATTGGATTGTCTGCCCAGCGCTTGGAAGTCCGGCGGTTGCCACTCCATAAATAGATAAAACCATCCAAAAAGGCAAGCTTGCCAAGGTCATCCCCAGTACCCGTTGATACGTATCCAGCCGTCCTTCACAAACATCCATCATTTTGCGATTACCTAATGGATAGGCAAAGGAGGCGACAATCATTGGCAATATGCCGAGAAGCAATTCTCTCAGCGACAGCCGTCCGGCTTGTTCCAACTGCATAAGCATGATGCCAATTAAAATAATCGTGGACATGGCAAGACCTCTAAATGGAATTTTTCCCTTTATGGTAATTGGTCCATTCCGTGTTGCAATGGTTTCACTAAAAAACGGGGCAAGCAGTGAGCCGGAAATGATTGTAATCTGCCAAGTAGCTGCAATCAGCCAACCAGGTGCATAGGCAGCAGAAAAAGTAATAGGAGCATAGAACAGCCCAAAACCGATTGTACTCCAGAGCAGCCAGGCACCCGGCCGCTTCTTCATTTCTAAAAACAGTGGCCTTAAAGTGCCCTTCCCCCACACAATGGCCAATAGGAAAGGAACCATAAAAAAGTAGCGCAAGGAAGCACTCCAAATCCAACTTCCGCCAGATAAATCCATCGCTCTGTTTAAAATAAAGGTAGACGCGAAAAAGAAAGCAGCAAAGATGCCTAGAACGATTGGGCGCACCCTTTCTCCTCCTTTTTATTCTGTCTTCTTTTCCAAGGCGTATAAATCTTCTTCAATCGAATTCATTTTTTGCTCCACTAAAAGACGTGCATCTTTAAGTGCCTCATTGTAAAAGTACGGCCCAAGATTTTGTTTGCAAAATTCAAGCAGATTTTCCGCTGCCAAATTGCCGATTTCCTCCCCTCTTTCTTCATAAAAATACCGTTGAATTTCACGAATCATCGCATCTTTTTGCTGTTTCGTAAATTGAATAAACACAGATTGCCCCCCTTTTTTGATTCGCTTTTCAATTGAAAAATCATGATTATCTCCTTTGCAAAATTACCTTTATAATATATTCTAGCGTGCTTGTTGAGAACCCTTTTACGAAAAAAACCTCCTTCAATAGGAGGTTTTTTTCTTTTTGCTTTAAATGATCGTTAGCAATACATCTTCAATTGGCAGTCGAGTAGTTTGAAATGCCGGTGCGGCTGCCTTCCCAAGCGAAATTAGAACAATTGGGAAATACCGCTCTGGAACATTAAATCTTTCAGCAAATTTCTGTTTGTCAAACCCACCCATAATAACCGTATCGTATCCATGATTTTTAGCAATCAAGGTCAACTGCATTGTTACAAGCCCAGCATCAAATGAAGCAATTTGCATGCGCGTTTCTTCCGATGCGTATGGGTAAGTCTTGAGGGTGCCTTCAATCAAACGATGCATATTTGCTTCGTCCATGTAACCAGCCTCATTGGCACTTTTGTAAACCTTCTCGGCACTTTTATACATTTCCTTATCTCCTAAAACTGCAATAACAGCTGAAGAA
>JAKACS010000740.1 GCA_021821235.1 Bacillota bacterium | reverse complement strand
ATCTCCGTGATCGTTCTACTTGGCGGATTTTTACTGCTTGATCCAATTTTGACCATGATGGATTTACCAGCGACTGTTCAAACAATTGCGAAAAACTATTTGTTTGGATTGGCCTGGGGAATTATACCACTCTTTATCTTTAATGCATTACGGTCATTCATTTATGCGCTGGGCAAAACCAGGATCGTGATGTTTATATTATTGAGTTCACTGCCGATCGATTTGTTTTTGAATTATGTGCTGATTTTTGGCCGCTGGGGTTTTCCTGAGCTTGGCGGGGCAGGTGCTGGCTATGCCACGTCATTTACTTATTGGGTCATTCTTGCTATTACGATCATGATAATAAAAACGAAAGACCCATTTTCAAGCTATGTGAAATTCGTGTACTTTAAAAAGTTATCGCTTGCAAAATGCAACGAAATTTTAAAAATTGGCATACCAATGGGGTTATCGATCTTTTTTGAAACAAGTATCTTTGCGGTTGTTACGATCCTCATTAGCCGATATGATGTGACAACGATTGCTGCCTATCAAGCTGCGTTAAATATTGTTTCATTTCTTTATATGATCCCCTATAGCATTTCGTTGGCACTGACCGTCTTGGTTGGTTATGAAGTTGGCGCAAAACGCTTTCGCGATGCCAAGGCATACAGCTGGCTCGGGTTGGCCCTTGCGGTTATAATTGCAATTTTCACCGGGGTATTTGTTGTCTTGTTCCGTTATCAGGTCGCAGGTCTTTATTCGAGCGAACCAGCAGTTATCAAGTTAACCGGCCAATTTCTAATATACGCGTTGTTCTTTCAACTTTCGGATGCGATTCAAGTTACGGCACAAGGAGCACTTAGGGGCTATAAAGATGTTAATCCAGCGTTTATTATGACGTTAATTGCTTATTGGCTAATCTGTCTGCCAGTAGGTTATCTTTTAGCAAACGTAGCGGATCTTGGCGCAGCTGGATATTGGATTGGCCTTACGATCGGCCTGCTGGCAGCCGGCATTGGGCTTGCCTCGCGGTTGATTTTGATCCAAAAACGAAAGTTCAGCCGGGAATCTGCTTAATTTAAGAGGCAGGAAGCTTAAATAGCTTTGTTATCAAAGCTTTTTAAGCTTGTTTCCACACCCTTAATACATATCCGCCGCAGCCACATTGATCGATAAACTTTGTCCGTATTGTTGAACCAAATTGGCAATTCAAAACGTCGGTTAAATACTCATCCGGATTGCCAAACTTAGCAGGTGTGACGAGATTGATATAAAAACCGCAAGCTGTATCCGCTACTGTGTTTATCGCATCCTCCAAAACGCGCTCAATGTCCGCTTCATATTCATCATGTTCAAGAGAAATGGACCAATTCTTTTCCATCTTCGGAATCACCTCGCTTTCATTTTTCATTGTAAAGGGAAAATATAATGAAGGTTGTGAGAGGCATCACAGGATGCTAGGGAAAGGGGAAAATATGGATGCTTGAGGTTACTATTGTCCAACAGATACAGCGACGAGGAGTATTTCGGTCGCCCGCGGAAAGCGTGAGCCTGAAGAGATCATTTTTTGAAAGGGTGCTAAAAAATAGTCAATTTTTCCGGTTAGAAAAATAATGAGCAAGATAAAAAGGATTCCACTTGCATACATGAAAAATCGTTTCTGAATCCACATAGGTTACCCCCAAAGTATTGTTCTTTTTTTTAAACTATCCTTTTTTTGCTAGAAGTAAACGATGAAATTGCTGAACAAAGTGAAAAACCCTGGCTTTGCCAAGGGTTTTTACGCTCAATCTACTTAATAGGGAAAGCCATATGGGGAATATGGCTGCATCGGCATACAGCATGGGTCATAGGCTGGTGGGTAACAGCATGGATCGAAAACAGGTCCACAGCAAGGATTTACCATTTGAGGGTAGCAAAGATTGAACATCGGCATAGGATAGCAGCATTGTTCATAACCATACTGCGGCATATAGGTTGGACAAGTTGGCGCAGTTGGCATGACCATTTCTTGCATCGGCATCATCGGTGCAGTTGGCATTGGCTGTGCAGGCACTACCGGTGCTGTTACATAGGGCTTTTTTTCCATTTTTATCGCTCCTCTTGAAGTTTAAAGTCAAAAATAGTGTATGTATCAAAAAAGTGGAGGAATAGACAGATACCCAGTTTTGGGAAAAAGTACAGGTCATACGCGGATGAAGGATACTATAACAATATTATGTTAACTTAAAGAAAAATAGCTGAAAAGAAATTTTGTTAGCAGAAAAAGAGATTTACAAAAAAAGAACGATTGCATTTTGCAACAAAGGAAAATCGGCATGATTTTTAATAAAGCAAATATAAATAGTCTATAGCTTGTCTATTTGTCTCCCAGAATGTATAGGAGGCCGAAGTCATGGATTTTGACCAATTGAAAAAGTGGATGGAAATGGCTAAAAAACAGCAATCAGAAGATTTCTGGAAGCTGTTTTCCGATTCGTCGATGATGAACGATTTTCTAAACAGCGGCATCCGCAACGGCAGTCCAACAGATTCTGCTCATCAATCCAAACATTCAACCACCTTTCC
>JAKACS010000739.1 GCA_021821235.1 Bacillota bacterium | reverse complement strand
GGAAGTTTTCATGTTTCTTTTCCAAAATAATTTTAAAATTCTTGGACAAGCCAGCGGGTTGATTTACATGCTTGTTTACATTGCCGGTTTAGTATTTTTGTTTATCAATCGCAAACAAACTGGATTTATATGGATATTGATTGGGGTGTTTTTGAACTTTTTCGTCATGGCTTTAAACGGTGGAAGAATGCCCGTATCCGAGCAAGCTGCATCCATTTTGGATCCAAGCTATTACGAAGCTTTGAAGGGCTCTCTCTATGCAAAACACCAGGCTTTAACGGAATCGACGAAACTTGGCTTCTTGGGAGACATCATCCCACTAACAAAGCCCTATCCCCGCACTCAGGTTATTAGCATTGGCGATATTATTATGAATATCGGAATCTTCCTTTTTATCCAATCTTTAATGGTCCATCCATCAAAGGATAAAAAGGTGAAGATATCAAATTCTATTTAAAGAAGGTGAAAAAATTGAAAAAAGCTGAGGGAATAAAACTAACAAATTTGTTAGTCAATGCTTTAATTATCGCATCAGCAATTGTTGCATTTACTTCTGGATGGAGAATATATTAATTTATTAAAAAGAAAAGGAGGAGTGTACAAGCAACTTCTCCTTTAACCTATATTGAGAGAGATGAAAAATGCAAGTTTCTAGGACCCCAGTTAAAATTTATCTTTTTGTCATTTTCCTTCTTGGAATTATAGCCTTTTTGAAATTAAGTAATTTTGGATCTTACTCATCTGACAATTTGATCACTATTGTTGCAGCCACCGTGGCGATTCTACTGTTAGATTATTTCATGTTTGAACTCTCACCAAAAGGCAACTACTTTTCCATGGATTCATCTATTTTTCTAGGAATTCTTTTTTTATTTGGATTAAAATTAGCTTTAGCTATTTTACTTCTATTCACGGTAATTTTTGCTATTATTTTAAGAAAAACCGCATGGTGGAAACATGTTTTTAATTTTACAATGTATACATTGATGATTGTCACAGCTTACTACGTTTTTATTTTTTCAGGCGGAACAATTGGTCAGGTTACTTTTATTAATTTACTTCCTAATATTCTCTCGTTAATTATGTACTTTGCAGTAAATGTTATTTTTACGAGTCTCTATTTTTTGTTATCAGCTTCTGAAAGTCTAATAAATATAGTTAAAAGGTTTATTACTGAACCAATTTCTACCTATTTAAGTACTTTATTACTATCCTTAGTTTTGGAAATTTTAATGAGTGCCCAAAAGATGTTTGGTCTAGTCCTATTTACTTGCATCTCCATTCTGTTGTCATTAGCCTTTAAACAGCTTTTCAAGCTAATTAAAGAAATATCCGAAAAAGCAAATAAAGACTTCCTTACTGATCTAAACAACCATGGTTATTTCAAAGAACTGCTCGAACGACATGTAAGATGCTCAACTGAAACTGGCCAGCCGCTTTCTCTTGCCCTCTTGGATATCGACGATTTTAAGAAATACAATGATCTTTACGGACATATTCCGGGCGATCAATTGCTGAAAGAATTCGGACACCTTTTAAAAAAGATTGCTGACGAAAGAAGTTTTATCGTTTCCCGTTATGGTGGTGAAGAGTTTACCATCTTGATGCCGAATACAAACCGAAATGAAGCTTTTTATTTTGTAAATGATTTGCGGAAAAAAGCAAATGACACCTATTTCTATGGGGTAGAGGGACTACCTTATGGCTGCTTTTCATTTTCCGCCGGGGTTGCCGAGTGGGAAAAAGGCATTTTAAACATATCTGACTTCATTCATAAAGCAGATCTAGCAATGTACTCAGCAAAAGAGCATGGAAAAAATTTAGTGCATCTTTTTAATGAACAAACCGATTATTCCGTGCAAAAATCACTGAATCTTGAAAAAGATCTTGAGGAAACGGAACAGCAATTGAAAATCTTTTTGTCAAAGGATGTCTATACATATCGCCATAGCAAACGTGTGTATCAATATGCCGTTGATTTTTCAAAAAAACTGCAGCTGACTGAACAAGAAAGAAAAACACTTATTCTTGGTGCGCTTATTCATGACATTGGAAAACTGGAAATCCCGCGGGACATTATTAACAAAAAAGGAAAGCTCGATCCGCATGAATGGGAGATCATGAAAAAGCATGTTACATGGGGAAAAGAAATTATTTCAACCAATAAAAAGTTTGAGGATTTGATTCCTTTAGTCGAACTTCACCATGAACGTTTCGACGGCAACGGTTATCCGTATGGCTTGAAGGGAAAAACGATTCCAAAACTATCGCGGATTTTGTGTGTCATCGACTCTTTTGACGCAATGACAACCGAGCGGCCGTACCAAAAGACGAAGACGTTTCAAGAAGCGATCATTGAATTACGTGCATGTGCCGGCAAACAATTTGACCCGCAATTCGTCGAACCGTTTATTGAGTTAATTGAGCAACTTGATACTGAAACATGTGTGGGAACGGCTGAATATGTGGAAGGTGTCTGAGATTGCAGAATAGCGCAACCTGTAAAGAATCTCCCACAAACGTCCCAGATCCTCTATTGGGACTTTTTTA
>JAKACS010000738.1 GCA_021821235.1 Bacillota bacterium | reverse complement strand
AGGCGGGGGTGGATGTTCATGTCTGGCATCTTGACTGCACTTGGTTATTTTGTCAAAGAGTTTTTATTTCTTGTTTCCTATGTAAAAAATAATGCTTTCCCGCAGCCGCTCTCAAGCGCGGAAGAAAGAAAGTACCTGCTGCTTATGGCGGAAGGTGATTCACATGCCCGCAACCTGCTGATTGAGCATAATTTGCGGCTTGTTGCCCATATTGTCAAAAAATTTGAGAATACTGGGGAAGAGGCTGAAGATTTGATCTCAATCGGCACAATCGGCTTGATTAAAGCGATTGAAAGCTATTCCGAAGGGAAAGGAACGAAACTAGCCACCTATGCAGCCCGTTGCATTGAAAACGAAATTTTAATGCATTTACGGGCATTGAAGAAAACGAAAAAAGATGTATCACTGCATGATCCGATCGGTCAAGATAAAGAAGGTAATGAAATTTCCCTCATCGATGTTCTGAAGTCGGAGTCGGAAGATGTGATTGATACAATCCAGTTGAATATGGAATTGGAAAAAATTAAACAATATATTGATGTGCTAGATGAGCGGGAAAAAGAAGTGATTATTGGCCGATTTGGTCTTGATTTGCAAAAAGAAAAAACCCAGCGGGAAATCGCCAAAGAACTCGGAATCTCGCGAAGTTATGTTTCAAGAATTGAAAAGCGGGCGCTGATGAAGATGTTCCATGAATTTTATCGGGCAGAGAAAGAGCAGAAGAAAAAAAATTGAGCAGGACTTACTCCTGCTCAATTTTTCCGTCTTTTAATAAATTTGTCCAGCTTTTTCCGCCATCGATAGATTCGTAAAGATCATTTTTATAGGTAGAAAAGGCAATTCTATTGGCGTTTTTCGGATCAGAAGCAATATAGGTTACGGGATTGTCGTAATCAAGAAAAGGAAAGGCAACAGGCGACTCGGCACCCGTTTTCGGGTTCAGCTTTTTTAAAAGGATCTTTTTGTTTTCCACACTTGAATAGAAGAGTTCATCCCCCGAAAACACAAGCGCTGTCACCATCAATGGAGCAGATACAAGTTTCATTGTATCACCGTGATTTTCAGAATAATAAATGCCTGTTCTTGTTGCCATCGCCATTACCTTTCCATCCTTTGGATGAACCGCCATCATTCCAAAGGAATTCGCGGAAAACTGCTCCAACTTGAGTTTATTCCAATTGTTTCCTTTATTGTTCGAGTAATAAATACCCGGATCCCATTTGCCATTTTGCTGCTCGTTGATCACATAGATTCCATTCCCCGAATAACTGGAAGCCATATAGTGAAAATCACTTTGTGCATAGAAAGCCAGTTTTTTGAGTGTTTTCCCTTGATCCAAACTTTCAACGAGTCCAAGTGGATTTTTTAAGACGCTTCCTGTTTCAGGATGACCGCTTGCCCGAAAACCAGTTGCGATCGCTTGAAAACCCATATAATCATGATGGTTCGTTGTCGTTTCATACCATTTTGATTGTTTATACATTCTTAAACCGTCATGGGCAGCCACGTACAATGCATCATCGTTACCTGGGTAGCCGATTCCATGGATATGGTCAATTGTTTGGTTTTTGGCAGGAACGATTTGGAACGGTTTTGCCTTTTCTGTCTTTTTTTCGCTGATGCTAGCACAGCCCGAAGTGAACATAAGCACACCAGCAAAAACGGAAGTGGCCAGTCTTTTTTTAAAAATCACCTTCATCCCCCTAATTGTTCGTTGATTTATTTTTTAAGAATATTAAGACCCCTTGTCGACCCACTTATATCCCAATCCCCACACCGTTGTCAAATATTCATCGATTGGAAACCCTGCTTTTCGTAATTTTTCTCTTAAATTGCGAACGTGGGAATCAATTGTCCGATCTTCTGTTGCGGCTGAGTATCCCCATACAGATGCAAGAAGATGCTCTCGCGTAAACACTTTATTTGGATGCTGCAGAAACAGTCCAAGCAGGGAAAATTCCTTAGGTGTTAACGGAACAGGCTGAGTCTTATACACTAATTCAAACGAATCTTGCTTGTACTTCAGTCCTTTGCATTCGATCGTTTTTGCTTCGCCCTGTTTTCTTCGTAAAATCGCTTCAATCCGTGCTGTTAATTCCGCTTCATCAAATGGTTTTGAAACATAATCATCTGCGCCAAGCTTTAATCCTCTGACTACATCTGCTTTCTCGCCTCTTGCTGTCAGCATGATAATAGGAATATCCGAAGCTTTTCGAATCTCACTGCAGGCTGTAAACCCATCCATTTCCGGCATCATCACGTCCAGCAACAGCAAATCTGCTTTATCCATCTCCAGATAATGAAGCGCGGCTTGCGCTGAAGTCATTTTAATACAATGGTACCCTTGCGGCGTTAAATAGAGCGACAATAAATCAAGCATTCTTTGTTCATCATCGACCAATAAGATTTTTTGCATTACATCCTCCATTTGCTTAAATCTTGATGTCAAAATTATACTATAAGTTTGGAAAAATAGCAGTGAAACTTGAACAGTAAACATGAGAAGAATAGAAATTTTTAGAAAATACACCTATAATGAAAGGGTATGAATTTG
>JAKACS010000737.1 GCA_021821235.1 Bacillota bacterium | reverse complement strand
GTTCGTTCGATCGGGGAAGGACCCTTTTGACTTGTACTATTTTCATCGAGTTCCTCTGTCTCAGCCGCCTTTTTTTTCGCGATTTTTTTATTTTTATCGTAGCATAGATTTGTTGTCACTTTTGTCAGCCACGAAACGAATGCATATTCATTCTCAAGCTTTGGCAGAGAATAATAAGCTTTTACAAAAGCTTCCTGTGTTACATCTTCAGCCTCCATTCGATCATTCAATAGGGCAAATGCATGGCGGAATACGCTTCCTTTGTAGGCGGTCACAAGCTGGCGGAAAGCAGCCTGATCCCCTTTTTTCGCCTGTGAAATTGTCTCATGTAAATCAGTTACCACATTTTTTCAGCCCCTACCCTGATCCGCAAAACCTTTTCCTGCAGTTATTTAAAAAGACAGTCAGCATCAAAGAAAAGTTCATCAGCTGCGAAAATTTTCTTACATCGTCCAACATTATACAGTATAGTTTGTCCGATCGGAGTTCAAACTTTCCTTCTGTAGAAGCCTAATGCATCAAGCATTTGGATATGTCTTAAGCAGTTATGAATTTTTAATATTTTTCTCATCTAATTTTAATGCAAAAAGGTTTACTGCGCATTATGATTATTTACGCAATCAATGATTCTTTTTGCTTGCAATTGGTATATTTACACTTTCAAACCAAGTTTTGGTTGAAATAGAGGTGAATTTGAGCCCATGTTCCTTAAACTGAAACAATTTTTTCAAAATCCAAAAGTCAATTGGGTTAGCCGCTTTGTCTATTATTTAGTGATTCTGTTGCTGCTGTTCTTTATGTACGGCTTTAATGATGCAAGTGCCGGCTCCTATATTTACAATGATTTTTAAATCATGGAGGGAACCTCTTATGAAAATGTTACACACAATTGAGGACATTGCGTTAACAAATCCTGATGCGATTGCGTTTACCGCACCCGGTGCCCAAATCACCTATGGTGAACTTTGGAACCAATCCGAGCAATTGGCGGCAATGATTTATGGAATGGGCTTGCCAGCTGGTTCGCCTATTTTGGTCTATGGCCATATGGAGCCTGAAATGTCTGTTGCTTTTTTAGGAAGCGTCAAATCCGGTCATCCGTATATTCCAATTGACACTTCCATTCCATTGGAACGAATTGCAAAAATTAGCGAAAGTTCGAAGGCAGAATTGCTGATAAATGTAGCGAATGTCCCATTCACGCTAGAAAATTCGCCAGCTTCCATTGTAACATTGTCTGAACTGAAAGCAAAACGGCCAGAAAACGCTAAATCCAACCGGTCATCCTGGGTTGCTGGGGATGATAATTTTTACATTATCTATACTTCCGGCAGTACTGGCAATCCAAAAGGGGTACAAATTTCAGCAAATAATTTGCAAAGCTTTGTTGACTGGATGAAAGAGGATTTTCCGATTAATGGTGGTCTTCGTTTCTTAAACCAGGCTCCATTTTCTTTCGATTTGTCGGTCATGGATCTCTATCCGTCACTTGCAAGTGGGGGAAGTATTTACGCGATAACGAAAGAAATGATTGCCAAGCCAAAGCTTTTATTTGAAGCACTGGAAAAATCAAATATCAATGTATGGATATCAACGCCTTCCTTCGTACAAATGTGCTTAATGGATCCTTCCTTTAACGAGGACTTGTTGCCAGAGCTATCCGTTTTCTTGTTTTGCGGGGAGATTTTACCGTCAGCCATTGCCCGGCAGTTGTTGGAGCGGTTCCCAAACACAAAAGTTTTTAATACGTATGGTCCGACAGAAGCAACCGTCGCGGTGACGTTTGGTGAAATCACTGCTGAGATTTTGGAACAGCATCAATCGCTTCCTGTTGGCAGGCCGAAAAATGATACAAAAATTGTGCTTTTAAACGAAGATGGTGTTGAGGCAATCGAAGAAGAGGGAGAAATTCTGATTGTTGGCCCTAGCGTCAGCAAAGGCTATCTTGGCCAGAAAGAGCTGACTGAGAGAGCATTCCTCCGCTATGACGGTCAAATGGCCTATCGAACAGGTGATGCCGGCTATATGGCAAATGGTTTGCTATTTTATAAAGGCCGGATGGATTTTCAAATCAAACTGCACGGCTACCGGATGGAACTTGAGGAAATTGAACATCACATCTCGAAGTCCCACTATGTAAAAATGGCTGTTGTCATACCGGTTTATCAAAATGAGAAAATCGAGTATTTGACGGCCGCGATCGTGCCGGAGCCGCATTCGTTCTCAAAAGAGTTTCAGCTAACGAGTGCGATCAAAAAAGAGATCAGCGAGAATTTACCAGCTTACATGATTCCTAGGAAGTTCACCTACTACGCCGATCTTCCAATGACGCCAAACGGCAAAATTGACCGAAAACAAATTAGAGAAAAGGTTATGCTATGATTCCTTACGGTTCTTTTTCATTTTTTCTTATTGTTGCAGTTTTATTAATACCGACAGTGGTTCTCGGTTTAAATGGAAAAAAATTTCAAGTTTATAACATGATCATCTCCGTTCCGGTTCTTGCGCTTATTTTTTCATCAAAATGGAGCGGGGCTGTCGCGTTAATCGTCTTT
>JAKACS010000736.1 GCA_021821235.1 Bacillota bacterium | reverse complement strand
GCCAGGGTAGTCAATCAGGGTCATTAGCTACCGAAAAGCAGCGAATATTCAGTAAGTTAGTCAATAAAAATAGTGAACGAACTTTTACTCATAGTATGACCATTGGCCATATCCCTTCAAGCTATAGTTTTCTTTTAGTATCCTGCTGATTTTCTTTTTAGAAGCGAAGATCTGGCACCATTCGGATACAATGTTAGTGGTAATCTTTATATTTGGAAAAAGTAGCTTTATTTCCTCAACGCTACGCAAAATTGCAGAAACAGCATCTTCTTCGTATTCACATCTCTCACATATAAGTTTATTTTCACCCAAAGGCATCATAAATGAATAGCACCTTGAACAAATGATCCTTTTTATCAACTGATCATATGAATAGGACGGCAACCTGGTGAATGGAGAATCGTTAAGATGCAACGAGATTAATTGGTCAGCAAGCTTCCTATGCAGTGGGGTTAATTTAGATGGAGTTTCATTTAACTTGTTCATTAAGCGATTTATTTGGGTTGGAAAAACTATTGGTTCGTTTAATGGAGCTTGATATAAGGTGAACGCGGGGTTAACAAAGGTAACGAATCCTTCAATTGGTAGTTGAATCCGAAGATTTTGTAGTAGTTGCCGAAGCAAAGTTTTGCTACGTTTTAACTGATCTAATGGATTCTCAATTTCTTTCTTATTTAATGATTGAAAACTTCGGGATTCGAAAACATAATCGCCTTCATAATTTTTTACTTCGAACGGATAAATTATGCTTTGAGTGATGATTAACGTATCAATTTGGAAAATGTGGTTATTCACCTCAAGTAATAAATCGTTTAAAACAAACAAATCATTTTGAAGCCTGGCTGTAAATTCATCAAACAACAGTTCACCTTGAAATCCCTTTTCAAGGTTAAAATAGTGCTTTCGATCTTTTGGTGGCAAAATCATTCGAGCATTTAAAGACCGAAGTGCTCTTAACTCTCGTGATATAGTTCGAGGCTTTAATAACAATGGGTCACTCCCTCTCAAATTAATTAAAAAACCATTTTCATTTTATCCAATAACAAGGGTATATGGCGGAAATATTTCTAACTTTTTTGTTAACACTTTGTGAAAAGAAATCCACTTGTTTGTCATAAAAAATTGGAAATCGAATTCACCGTTTTCGCTGCATTTTTATTAACTAGCGATGAAAAATATTGATAAGAGGTGAACAAACCGTGAATGTGATTACAACCTTTAAAGATAGGCGGCGTGAAAAACAAATAAAGTATGAACGTTCAGTACTAAGGGATTTATCCATTTCCATGCTAAAGGAGAGGGTTAACCACTATTTTGGATCCACCAGAGTTGCCTCAAGTTTTCTGATGAATACAGGAATCGAAGAAGCATGCTATGATCTTGCGCTTGAAGCATATTTGCTTGGGGCGAAATACAGTAAATTCGGTTATTATGGAGAAACGCTTGAACAGGTAAGGCAGCGGTGTTTTTACGAAGAAAAGCATTTGATCGACACATTATACAATTTCTTGCTTTATTGGGGAAGCGGTGAAGAAGGCTCGTTAAGTGAGTCACTTTATTATAACTGTGAACAATATGTTTATACGTGGTGGAGAGATGGTTTTGAAAAAGGTGAGCGGCGTCATAAGCTGCGCCTGCATTAAGTTTCTATTTTTAACAGCCTCATCTTGCAGTTCTAAAACCCCCCCTTGTCCCATATAGTGTACTGAAAAGGGACGAGCGGGAAGGATGGTTGGCTTGCTGAAAAAACGGTTGAAAATCATAAGCTTTATAACCGGATTGATTGTACTGTTTTTTATTTTACAATATGATTTTATCGAAAATAAATCGTGGAACGCCTGGAATCTTCCGTTAAATGGAAAAATTATCTTGCTTGACCCTGGACATGGCGGCCCGGATGGCGGAGCCGGAGACAATAAAACGCTTGAAAAAGATATTGCACTAGACATCAGCTTGAAGATCAGGGATTATTTGCAGGAGCAGGGAGCTCTTGTTATCATGACAAGAGAAACAGATAAGGATTTAGCCGATCCGGGAACAAGAGGATACAGCAGGCGGAAAATTGAGGATTTAAAAAAACGATTGAAAATAATTAACCAATCTGACATCGATTTATTCGTCAGTATCCATTTGAATGCGATCCCTTCTTCAAGATGGAGCGGCGCTCAAACGTTCTATGCAACACAGCACAGTGAGAATGAACGTGCAGCCACCTTTATTCAAGATGAGCTCCGTCGAAATTTAGAGAACACAACGAGAAAAGCAAAGCCGCTTAATCAGGTGTATATTTTAAAAAATGCCAACAAACCTGGGGCGTTAGTGGAAGTTGGGTTCCTTTCCAACCCAACCGAAAAAGCAAATTTAAAAAAGGATTCCTATCAGGACAAAGTGGCCATTTCCATTTACAAAGGAATCAATCGTTATTTTACAAACGAAAAAACAATAAAGGAAACAGATTGAAAAAGAGATGCCACGATATTTATTACCTCGACTCGCCAATTTGGCGAGTTTTCTTTTACAGATCTTTAGGCAAAATGGTTGCAGCAGAAGAAGTCTCAT
>JAKACS010000735.1 GCA_021821235.1 Bacillota bacterium | reverse complement strand
ATTTTTACAATGGGTAAAGGTGGTGTTGGAAAAACAACTGTTGCATCAGCTATCGCAGTTGGCTTAGTTGAAAAAGGACATCAGGTCCATTTAACCACTACAGATCCGGCAGCACATTTGGACTATCAATTCCAAAGTGGTCATCTAAATCAAAACCTAACCATTAGCAGCATTAGTCCGAAAAAAGAGGTTGAAAAGTACAAAGCTGAAGTGCTTTCGAAATCGAGTAAGGATTTAGATGAAGCTGGACTTGCTTATTTAAGAGAAGATTTAGAATCACCATGTACAGAAGAAATTGCCGTTTTCCAAGCCTTTGCAGAAGTTGTAGCTAAATCGGAAAATGAGATTGTCGTCATTGATACAGCACCCACAGGGCATACCTTACTATTATTAGATGCCTCAGAATCTTATAGTAAAGAAATCGAAAGATCAACAGGAGAAGTGCCAGAAAGTGCAAGAAAACTGTTGCCACAAATTCGAAATCCAAAAGAAACATCTGTAGTGATTGTCACACTGGCAGAAGCGACACCTGTTTTAGAAGCATCTAGATTACAAGACGATTTAAGACGGGCAAGTATAAATCCAAAATGGTGGGTCATTAATCAAAGTTTATCTGCCACTAATACAAGCGATCCTATTTTAAAAGGGAAAGCAATGGCAGAAAAAGAATGGATTCAAGAAGTGAGGGATAACAAGTCTGAAAAGTGTGCCGTTATTCCGTGGTTACCAGAAGAAAAAATTGGATACGACAAGTTAAAAGATTATATTCATCAATAATCAGTGGAGGAATTGAGTATGGAAAAAGTGGTGGTTTTGGGAACAGGTCCAGCAGGGTTAACAGCTGCTATTTACCTTGCAAGAGCAAATATGAAACCAGTTGTGATTGAGGGAGATCAACCGGGCGGACAGTTGACTCTTACAACGGAGGTAGAAAACTTTCCGGGTTTTCCTAACGGAGTTATGGGACCAGAATTAATGGAGAATATGAGAAAGCAAGCAGAGCGTTTTGGGGCTGAATTTAAAAGAGGTTGGGTTACAAATATAGATTTATCAAAGAAACCATTTCGCTTAGATGTTAGCGGTATTGGTGAAATTGAAACGGAATCACTTATCCTTTCAACAGGTGCTTCCGCAAAACTTTTAAATATACCGGGAGAGAAAGAGAACATAGGTCGCGGAGTTAGTACGTGCGCCACTTGTGATGGGTTTTTCTTTCGCGGTAAAAAAGTGATTATCGTAGGCGGTGGGGATTCTGCTATGGAAGAAGCAAATTTTCTAACAAAGTTTGCAAGTGAAGTCATCATTGTCCATAGAAGAGATGAACTTCGAGCTTCAAGAATTATGCAGGATCGTGCGAGAGAAAATGCAAAAATATCTTGGAAACTTAATAGAACACCATTAGAAGTAATAGCAGGAGAAAATGGTGTTACAGGGTTAAAAGTGAGAAATAATGAGACCAATGAAGAAGAGATTATTGAAACGGATGGGATTTTTGTCGCTATCGGACATAAACCAAATACATTATTTTTGAATGGTCAGATAGATACAGATGAAACAGGGTATATCAATGTTGTACCCGGTACTACTGAAACCAATGTTCCGGGGGTATTTGCTTGTGGGGATGTACAAGACAAAAAATACCGTCAAGCGATTACTGCCGCCGGTACGGGATGTATGGCAGCACTAGATGCGGAAAGATATTTAGAAGGAAATGCAGTTCATGATTGGAGTAAATCATCATAGCAGGAGGGAAAACATGACAACAAAGAATTATCAAGAATTAGTAAAGGAACGTATTTACATCGGTGGTGCAGATGATGTAGAAGATATGATGAAAAATGAAAAAGTAGATGTCATCTTTGATTTAAGAGCAGAATCTCCAAAGGCTAGCTCTAATTATAATCGTATACACAGCCCTATTGTGGACGATGCTGAACGCCAAGATGAATCTGTTAAGAAATCCATTGAACAGGTTGTGAATGCGTATAATGAAGGGAAAAACGTTTATTTCCACTGTCAAGGTGGGAGTAATCGTACAGGTACTGTTGCAATTGGTACATTATTGGCTTTAGGAAAAGCAAGTACAATCGAAGAAGCAGAAGAGATTGCTAAGAACGTACGACAAAAAATTAGTGTAAAACCAGAGATGAAAGAGGCATTGAGAAGAATTTATCCAAATGCATAGTAAAGATGAGGGAGAGAAATAAAATGAAAATTACAGACGGGGCAAAACAACTGTTAGAGAACTTTTTAAAAGAAAAAGGAGCAGAAGGAATTCGTCTTTCTACTGTTGCGGGATGTTGTGGCCCGCAATTTACAATCACCTTAGATGCACCGATAGAATCGGATAAGATCGAAACGATTAATGGAATTAAAGTAGCCTTCGATTCACAAGTTAACGGTACAGAGGAATTAACTCTAGACCTAGAAGAAGGTCAAAATGGAACAGGATTAGTTTTAATTGGTGCTAGTAACTGTTGCTAAAGGAAAAAAATTAGAGTGGCAAAATAATAATAGTCGAAGCTGTCATTATGGCAGCTTTTTCTTGTTATGTCAAATGGTTAAT
>JAKACS010000734.1 GCA_021821235.1 Bacillota bacterium | reverse complement strand
CGGCAACTTTTCGTAAATGCCCACTTCTCAATCGCAAAATGGCCTATGACTGAATATCTTATGATAAGAAATTGATTTGTGGGAGTGAGAAGCATGAGTTTCTTATATGTCGCTCTAGGAGATTCACTTACTGCTGGTGTGGGAACTGGTTTATTTTCACCGGGCTTTGTACAAAGATTTAGACGAATGGCCGAGATGGAGCTTGATGAACATGTGTTCGTTCAAGTTTTTGCCCATCCAGGGTTTCAAACAGAAGACATTTTAGTGGAATTGGATAATGAATTTGTTCAAGAACAAATTCAAGAAGCAGACATCGTAACGATAACAGGAGGCGGAAATGATCTCATTCAAGCTGCAAGGAACTATCTACAAGATCAGAATGAGCGCGATTTTTCAAATGCATTAAAACAGTCGATGGAAAATTTTCAGGAAATGATGAATAGAATTGCAAATTTGAAAAAGAATTCTTCCAAGCCTTATATTGTTCGCATCATTAATTTGTATAATCCCTTTCCAAACGATCCCCTCGCTGTAAAGTGGATAAAAAAATTTAACCAGCTCATCAAAAGCTTTTCGGTAAATGACAAAATAGCGATTGTCCAAATTGATAAAGCGTTTAAAGATTATGAAAAAGAGTATTTGTCAATAGATGGTGTTCATCCAAATGATGTTGGCCATGAACGAATTGCAGAAAGTTTGCACCGCCTCGGATACGGAGAAATTATGTATGAGGTTGAGGAAGAATAGGTAGTTGATCTCGATAGCCATTTTGGCCAAATACCCAGTATAAAGTTTGCTGACATTTCTTACGCTAGTAGATAGACATCTTTTTTGTTTATGTAAACAATCGGAAATTTATGATCGGGCGAAATGGTAAGACTGATCAGGATAAAAGAGTTTTAATTCGCCCGCATGTAAGCCTTGAGAATTTTTTGCCACTCATAGCACGACCGAAATTGCGGAAAATGAGAGAGAGGGGCAATTGAACCCTCATTCCGGATAAAGGAGTGCATAAAAAATGAGAACAAAATCGCTTTTCAGATTTGCCAGCAAACAACCATTTTTTAAAATGTTTTCAAGAAGAAGAAGAAACAATAAAGGTGCGATGTGGGCATCGCTAATTGGAATTGGTATCAGTGCTGTTGCCATGCTCTCAAAAAATAAAGGACAAAAGAAAACATCTTCAATAAATTTCCAAAATTTAATGAAGAATAATCCTTTAAAAACAAGCACCCCAAATATAAGTGATGCTGCATTAGCAGAATTCTCTGAGGAGTTAATGTCAAAAGCATTGCAAAATAACCAAAACAATCGATAGCTAAAAGTCCGCTGAAAAAGCGGACTTTTTTAGCTAAATATGGACTAGCCAATCGCGCATTTACATTTAAAGCAATGAAGGTATTTTTTTGGGCCGATATTGAATCACATCAGACGAATACAACTTAATGATTAAGTAGTTGCCTAATGTTTTTGCTTGAATCAAAATAGGCTGATTGTACGTATTTTTAAACACAAAATCCGGTCCATACCAGCTGACAGTCGCATCCCGGCCCGGCGGAATATAGGGAACACGGCGGGTGTGGGAAAACCGTTGAATAATTTTTAACCCAGCATTATCTACTGCATTAAAAAGGGTTGAAGATACTTGACAAATTCCGCCGCCAATATCCTCTGAAAATTCCCCTCTAATGATTACAGGTGCTCGTAAATACCCTTTTTCAGCTGTTCTTTTCCCGACAATTTTGTTAAAGGAAAACGACTCACCTGGAAAGACAACAACATTATTAATTGCTTTTGCAGCGAGAGAAATATTTTTTGAGCGCGTTTTATTATTGACATTAAATGATGTGATATAGCGTCCAATCCGCTTTGAATGAATATGACCAAGCAGCTCCGTATCTACTTTTGGATATAACGGAAGGGTTGGTAATTTCATTTGTGCTGTGCCGTTCCTAAAATAGAATCCATAAAATTCCTCTGTAAAAGCATGGCGAGAAAGACGTAAGCCGATTTGTTCAGGTATTATGTTTCCTGACGAATCAAGGGCTGCATTAATAGGCTCTTTATAAACCAATTTGTCAAGTCTATCCAAATAGTCGTCGAATTTCTTGTAATCTAAAATGGGAAGATCAAAATAGGGGGGGAAGAAATCCGATCGATTCAAAGTAGAAACGATTTTCCCATGATGCGTAATGACGATTTGATCTGGAACAGTTGCTTGTTGGATTAAAAGAAAGACACCAAAAAGAAATGAAAAATTCATATAATGCCGACCTCCTCATTTTAATATGGATGGAAGAATGGATTTTCATGTAAAAAAGAAAAAAGGCTTTTAAGATAGATAAAAATAACGCTATACTATTGATAGGAGAGTATAGATATGTGCTATCAACTGATAGACGAATTCTATCTCCAAAAAAGGAGCGGAAATCATGTCAAATGAGGAGAGAGTTCAATTGAATGTTCGCGTTTCAAAAGAGACAGCTGCAAAATTTGATGAAATTGTCGAATATTATCAGGCGAATTTAAAGATTGGCCGGGTCTATAAAGGAGATGTTTTAGCCGATA
>JAKACS010000733.1 GCA_021821235.1 Bacillota bacterium | reverse complement strand
GTTGGTTTCTACATAGTAGTTAATCGGAACACCCGTTAATTCAGAAACGGCATTGACAGCGGCCTCAACTCCTTGCTTCTGTCCTTTTTTTGCCTGCATGATATATTGGACACTTGTGAGTTTCGTATATCCATAGCCGTCTAGATGAACACGTGTATCGCGCGGGATGCTGACAGCTTGAAATTCATTTTTCGTTAAATCAACATGAACGAGCATCATCGAGTCCGAGTGACCGATGTTTTGTCCTTTTCGTTCATCTGAGCCAATTAAAAGAATATTGAATACTGGTTTGTCCAATTTCTTTACGGTTTCCATGGCAACATCTTTTGAGTTGTTAGCTGATTTTACGACAGGAACCGACTTGAAGTGGTTTTTTGGCTGCAGCTGGTAATATTCATACGCAAAGCCGGCGCCAGCAAAAATAAAAACAGTCAAAATGCTGAAGCCTACCACTTTCCATACGCGTTTCTTTTTATTTTTCATCATTGCCTCCGAAAGTAAAAAATTGTGATAGGTCTATTTTACTTCATTTCGGTGCCAGGCACCACCCAGAATTTGTCGAAAACAGCGGAATGGTGTTCAAGGATAACATCTCGTCCATATGGTAAAATGGGAATAGAAAATATTGCAGATTAGGATGGGTTTCTGTTTTTTTGCGTTGCGGAGGCAGGAGAACCAACCTTATGCTTTCTGGAGGGTGATTGTGTTGACATGGAAAGTGGGCAGTTCCACGAAGGCGAAGGTTGATCGCTTTGGAATTACGATTGACCACGTGATTCTACCTAATGGAGAGGAAAAGACTTTTTCTTTTTTGGATTTTGCAAAGGGAGTATGCATTCTTCCGATTACAGATCAGAAAGAAGTTATTTGCCTAAAGCAATACCGGCATGCAGTAAAAAGCTGGCAATGGGAGCTTCCAGCTGGGATGATTGATCACTCGGAATCTTCGCCGCTTGCGGTTGCCAAAAAGGAGCTTGAAGAGGAAACGGGGTATTTGGCAGAGCATTGGCTTGAATTGGGGAGCTTTTTTCCATCCCCGGGTTCGACAACAGAAGAAATTTATTTATTTGCCGCAGCAGGGTTAAAAGCTTCTCAACAAAACTTAGAAAGCAGTGAACAAATTGAACTGCATCCGATTCCCATGGAAAAGCTGAAAGAATTGGTTGCAACCGGTGAGTTTAAGCACGGCGCGGGACTAGCCGCCATTTTGCGCTATAAATTTTTGACGGATTAGGAAGAGGGTAGTGGGGGAAGTGTGTTACCAGCACTTCTCTTTTTGTTATATACAAACGGATTCCTAAATTACGAACATACTTAAAATGTGCTCGATCAATACCTGGTCGGGGTGAAGGCGGAAATCCCGGGAATAGCGGCGGAAAAAAGCGAGTTGAAGGCGGAATTCCGCACCCGCAAGGCGGAAAAAACGAATACAACGGCGGAAAACCGTTTCGATTGTTGTTTGGTTTTCAATAAAATGGTAATTTTCAGGTCGGAGTATAATACAAAAAAGGGGATGTTTTCTCCTTATATAATATCAGCTATCACAACAACGATTTCGCGAAATAATCGAGTGCCTGGATTTTAAAAAATTACTGTTGTTGGAAGCGCGTTAACAGTCCATCTCTTCGATTCAGTTGAAAAAAGGTAATGAAGCGCTTTGCAGCTTCATTTTTCCCAGGCGCTTTTTTCATTTGTTTTTTGTATTGTCGTACAAGATATGCTTCGTGATTTTCGCTAAAGAGAAAATTAGCGCCAGAAGCGATCGTAAACTGAGGCAACGAGATTAACCGTGTAAAAATGATTAGACCTGGCTTAGCTGTTTGGCTGAAAGAAAGATCTGTGATTGTGATCAATTCGTCGCGTGCATTTAATAGATCTTTTAATTCAAGCGAATTTGTTTCGCTTGAGACAGACACTACCTTGTACAAAGAAGTGTAAGAGGAGCCCAAAGCCTCTAGTATTTCTTTTTCAATCGCAGGAATTCTATGATTTCTCTCCTTGTATCGTTCAACAACAGTTTCATTTTTATCGATGATTTCGTTTAGGACAAAGTCATAAAGGTAGTCAGACTCTGCTTCGCTTTCAAAAACGATCGAATTTCCCTCGAACATTCCAAGCAATTTCGCTGCCGACATTAGTTCCTTTTTATCAACTGTATGTAAAATTTTACCATTAAGTTCTATCCCTGTTTTTCGATATTGATTATATTCGCTATTTTTCATGTGAAAAGAAACTCCTTTTAAGCGTGATGATAAATTTATTTTAGCAGAAAATCGTTTTTTTGACATGAATTTGTCGAGAGAGGGTGATTTTTTTATGATTAAAAGTGGATAGGATGGAAGGAAATTCATCTTTTGGTGCAACCCATCCTTCTTGCTTTTTGTAAAATTATAGTAGCTCCTAATTTAGAAGATGGACAAACATTAAAAGAACTTGTCAAAAAGTTGGAATAGAGTGTAATTGAAAAGAAACTTCATGAAAACCAAGGAAACAAAATGAAAACGGCAAAAGAGCTAGGAATTAGCCGCAGAGCATTGATTTATAAAATTGAAGAATATGGTATAGGGTA
>JAKACS010000732.1 GCA_021821235.1 Bacillota bacterium | reverse complement strand
TATTAAGCCGTTCATCCGGCACTTCCACAATCCCGACATTCGGATCAATGGTACAAAACGGATAATTGGCAGATTCTGCTCCTGCTTGGGTAATTGCATTAAACAACGTGGACTTCCCGACGTTTGGAAGCCCGACGATTCCTGCTGTCAAGGCCATCGAACATTCACTCCTCTGTTAAAATGATGATCTATCTTAAAAGTTTTTTTCGAAAAATGTATAAAAAGTCTCTCACAATTATAGGCATTTACCGTCAAAAAGACAAGATACCGCCATGAAGGACGGCATTATCCTGCTTTTTCAATATTTACAAGACAATCGTATAAAGTGCTACCAAGGCCATTATCGGACTCCAGACTTGATGTCAATTGGTTAACGGAACCGCCAAATCCTTTGCTGATCCCTTCATCCAACACAATCGTATTTGGATGAATTTTTTCACCAATGGCTGCTGTTCCTTCAATGCTGCCGCGCTCATTCCAAACCCTCACCCGATCTCCATTCCGCAAATTCAGCTGTTGAGCAATATTTTTGGCGATTTCCACTTTTACTTGCGGTTCATTTTTCCATAGATGATAGTGCTGCGAATGGTTCGAGCGAAGCGGGTGAATCGTTAACAAATTATACGGATACTTCTTTGCCAAATCCGGCTGCAACCAGCTTGATTCCCTTGGCAGTGAAAGAGTCAATTGTCCATTCATTCCTTTTAACGACCCAAGGCTTGAAGTGAATTCATATTTTCCGCTTGGTGTCTGGAATTTGCGGTCTAACCACGGGGTTTCTTGAACAGGCAATTCCAGCCATCTTTGCTTTTTTAGTTTTTCAAGCGTCAGTCCATGTTCTTTGAGGGGCTCTAAGCACATCTCCATCCACTGTTCTCTTGTAAAAGCAAAATCACCACCGAAACCGAGTCGTTCAGCGAGCTTCGACCAAATCCATAAATCTGACTTTGCTTCTTCAGGCGGGTCGACTAGTTTCGGTCCGTAATTCACATAGTGATGATACATAGAAGAATAGTAGAAGTCTTCCTCTTCAAAAGAAACCGCCACAGGTAAAACATAATCGGCCAACCGCGCAGTATCGGTCATGTAGGAGTCCATCACTACAAGCGTGTCCACTGCGGAAAAAGCTTTGGCTGCAATTGAAGTATTAGGCAATTGGGTAAGCGGATTGCCGCAAGTGACAAGGATCATTTTAATTGGCGGATCCGCTGCTGCCAATACTGCTTCTGCCTGATGCATGATTGGAAATTGCCGGTGCTGTTCTCTTCGGTCTGGCAATGTCAGTTCGTCAAATGAAAAGCTTTGTCCTACTTGAATATTGGCATAATTTGCTCCCCCGCCAGGGATTCCAATATTCCCACTGATGGCAACAAGAGCATCGATCAAGCGTATCGTATTGCCTCCGTTTCGATAACGCTGCATGCCAAGTCCCATATAAGTAGCGGTTGGTTTATCTGCATAAATTTGCGCGAACTGGCTGAAAACAGGGATCGGTACTTCTGTCAGTTCACTTATTTTTTCAAGCGAAATCCCTTTGATCAGCTCAAGGAGGCTCGTAAACCCTATCGTCGAAGCCTCAATAAACTCCTTATCTTCCAAACGAAGACGGATCATTTCCTTCATAATTCCAATAGCCAGAAAACCATCCATTCCCGGTTTAACGGAAATATGCTGATTTGCAATTTTGGCCGTAGCATTAAATACGGGGTCAATCACATAAATGTTAGCGCCAAGTTTTTTTGCTTCTAGCAGCTTTTCATAGAAATGCATGTTCGTCCGCGCTGCATTTCTTCCCCAAACAATGATATTTTTACTGTTTAGAAGATCATTTGGGGCATGGCTGACCGCATTGCCAAAATCCCATTTTTGCGCTTCAATTCCCGCTCCCCAGCAAAGAGAGCCGACAATTTCAGTTACCCCACCATAGCAATTGAAAAATCGCTGATCAAGGTTTTTTAAAATCCCATTATTTGCATAATCATGACTGTGCAAGACAGCAGTTGAACCATACATTTGTTTAACTTCCATTAATTTTGCGGCAATTTCATCAAGAGCCTGGTTCCATGTGATTTGCTTAAATTGCCCATTTACTTTTTTCAAAGGGAAAAGCAGTCTTTCCGACCCATTGGCACGATCAGCCAACATTCGGCCGCGGCTGCAGATTTTTCCCTTTGTAATGGGATGATCTGGATCACCGCTTACATTTGTCACTTTTCCATTTTCAACCATCACTTGCAATCCGCAGTTGTCCCAGCAATTTAATGGACAAGCAGAGTGTTGAATCGTTTCCATTTCCCTCTCCCTTTCACTTAGAAAAAAAGAAGCATGGATAATTACTCTTCATGCTTCATCAGTATTTTTTTTATTTTGCGAGAAAACTCTTTTCTGGGAATTAATACACTATGAGAACAACCTTCACATTTGATGCGGATGTCCATTCCCATGCGAATAATTTTCCAGCGGTTGATCCCGCATGGATGCGGTTTTTTCATTTCAACAATATCGTTGATGGCAAATTCCTTTTGCTCCAAATTGAGCCCTCCTTTTTAAACCCCTGGCTCTTTGGCCTG
>JAKACS010000731.1 GCA_021821235.1 Bacillota bacterium | reverse complement strand
TGGATGTTTTTTTTGAAAGCAATAAGGCAAGCAAATCCACCCCACCCGGACTTGCATGAACTCGGAGCATTAAGCCGACACCAATTCCGATCAATAATCCGCCAAAAATTACACCCGGCAATAAAGGAAAATGAAAAAGGTTTGTTAATGGCAATAATAATTTAATAAAAATAGCGGAAATAAAAGTCCCGATCAACCCTTTATAGAAATATGCAAGATCATATTTAATTGCAAAAAAGTAGATAGGAAGGTTGAGACAAATAAACACGATAGCCAAATTAAAACCCCATAGATAATTCACCAGCAAGCTAATTCCCCATATTCCTCCATTGATTAAATGAGCAGGGACAACAAATCCATTTATACCAGCAGCAATGAACAGACTGGCCACGCTTATTTGCCCAATTTTTTCCGGCATGTTCCCCACCTCTTTTATTTTAACGAGACAAGCACTACCCCTTTATCTACATATATGCTTTGCCCGATTACTTGATACCCATTCGCATCTTCATTTGAACATTTGCCCATCTTAATAAAGGATAAGCTTTAATGCAGGAAACCATGCAAGATTACCCATCACTGCCATTAAAAATCGCTAACAAATAGCCGAAAGGTATGATATTTTTAGGACACGAATTTCACTTTTTATAATAGAAGGTTATTCCATTGAAGACAACGATCCATTCACCGTATTTGTCACCCAAAAAACAGTATTATTCGTTTTATCTTCCTATAAATATGAAATTTTGGATCAGCCATATTGTTGCTTTTGTGTGGATGGTTTTCTCTTTTTTCCTTTCACTACCCTGGCTGAAGGATCTGGCCAATTATGTTTCCTATCCACTTGCATTTTTGATCATCACAGGTATTTCGTATTTACCAGGATACATGAACGCCTTTTTAGTTGTAAGTCTGCTTTTGGATCGGCAGCCTTATTTTAAAAATGAATTTCCGAATGACGCAATTACCATCCTGATCGCCGCTCATAATGAAGAAGATAAAATTTATCAGACTTTGTCCTATATTGACCAGCAAGATTATTTAGGTAAAATCAAGGTTTTTGTCATCAATAATGGATCTACCGATGGAACTTGCATGGAAACAGTAAAGGCAAAAGAAAAGTTGAAAATAGAAATCGAACTGCTGCATGAATCGAGACCGGGGAAATTTCATGCATTAAACTATGGACTGCAATTTGTTCGAACGCCATTTGTCATTACCATTGATGCAGACACACTGCTTCATCCCTCCTCGATTCGTTATCTTGTTGCCCGGATTAAATCAAGTCCCGACAATGTTTGTGCCGTAGCAGGTTCAGTTTTAACTAAAAACAGCCGAGAAAATGTATGGACAAAAATTCAGGAGTGGGATTATTTTTTAGGAATTGCTTCAATTAAACGATTACAGGGACTATACCAAGGAACACTTGTCGCTCAAGGAGCATACAGCCTTTATAAAACAAAGCATTTAAGAGAAATTGGCGGATGGCCTGATGCGATCGGAGAAGATATTGTTTTAACTTGGCGGCTGCTTGAAAAAAAGTGGAAAGTTTATTTTGAACCGCTTGCTGTTTCATTCACCGAAGTCCCGAGTTCATTTAAGCATTTTGTTCGGCAGCGGGCAAGATGGGCAAGGGGAATGATCGAAGGGTTGCAAGAAGTAAAGCCATGGAAACAGCCGCAAATGTATGTAAAGTATTTAACAGGAATCAACTTTCTGATGCCATACTTAGATCTTTCCTATACTCTTTTCTGGATTCCAGGATTGATATTCTCATTTTTTGGCTATTTTTGGATTGTCGGTCCAATGACCTTGCTTGTTTTGCCATTGACACTCATCAGTTACAGCATCCTTTATCTCTATCAAAGGAACCATGTCTTTAAACGATTGCAATTAAAAGTACGGAAAAATCAGCTTGGTTTTATCCTATTCATTCTTGGATATCAAATGATCATGTCCCCTGTTTCGGTATATGGATATATTCAAGAATTTTTCAAACTAAAGCGGAATTGGAAATAAAATGCTATTACGGGCGATAAACTCATTTTATCGCCCGTTTTTTTGGTGCATATTTCAATCGCAAATCCGCATCTTTTT
This sequence comes from Bacillota bacterium, assembly GCA_021821235.1. The sequence goes on along the minus strand of JAKACS010000731.1, from coordinate 483 downwards.
ATAAAATTTGGATTGGACTGGAATGATCAATACGCTAAATCAACCGGTTTTTTCCCTTTTACTGGTCTGGATGGTAAGTTAGGATATAAATTCTGGGTATAAAAAATGAGGTGCCCCTTAAAGTTTTCCTTTTGGGACACCCTCTTTTCTTACGATACCTTAATGGATTTTGATTGTTTTTCCTTCTTTACGCCATTTTTTAAATTCAGCCGTTGCCGTAAAGAGAACATCTGTTGATGAATTAAGCGCTGTTTCAACAGAGTCTTGGATAACGCCTATGATAAAACCGACTCCAACAACCTGCATAGCAACATCATTTGAGATTCCAAATAAGCTGGCAGCCAGTGGAATCAGCAACAAAGACCCCCCTGCAACCCCTGAAGCGCCTGCAGCAGCGATAGCTGACAGTACACTAAGGATTAACGCCGTAGGTATATCTACTTGGATTCCAAGAGTGTGAACCGCAGCCAGGGTCAGTACGGA
>JAKACS010000730.1 GCA_021821235.1 Bacillota bacterium | reverse complement strand
ACCACCTCGGATTTTCCGCTGTAAATGGACCGTAAATGGAATTTTCCCATAAGAAAACATCCCTTCCATATGCCAAAATTTTCTCCATTTCGCGCACCATTTTTTGCGTATTTTCTTTATTAATAATCGTGGTTTCGGATTTAATGTAATGGGGATGAATCACACACCGAATCGAGTAAGTAGAACAAATTTCCACAAGAATTCGGGAAGACAAATGATAGTAAAGATAATCCTCTTGTTGTTCGTGGATAATATTTAAAAATCTGCCTCTATATTTGGATGGATGATGCAAGTAAACCTCATACCCCTGGCTTAACAACATCGAAATCGTACTCTCCAATTGTTTTCGTTTGTCACCAAAAAAATCATCATCAAGCAAATGCAGCTCAATAATATCCGGTTTGTATTTTAGACGGTCATATAACTGTTCCGGCTGATAAGAGCCTTTTAATCCCAACTTCAACACAGAAAATCACCACTTTCCGGGAAACACAGGGTCGGTTCTTTTTTATCGTGTCAGGACTGGCCAGAACCGCCGCGTTGTTCCCAACGTATCTTTTCTCTCCAAAAACTATTGTATGTATAAAGGATCAATAATACAAAAGAGAAGTTCCGGCAACCGGTAACACTTCTCTTGAAACCCTACCGTGGATCAAATTATTGCGGCGGATGCATTCTTAACCGCAAACGGCAAATTAGTCTCTGCAGCAGGCGCGCGTGTCGTTGAGCGCAATGTAACCGATTATACCATTGCCTAGTGAAGCAGAGCCGGATTCGTTTGCAATTCGGCTCTGTTTTTAATTTGATTGCGAAAACTAGTTTTTAAGGGAATTCTCTAAGCGGAGTATTTTGCATTTGAAAAGGAGGTGGCAAACCGTGGAACAGTTCATTCCCATCATCAGTGAGGTTGGATTTCCAATTGTCGTAACGCTCTATTTGCTTTACCGAATCGAGTCCAAGCTGGATCTAGTTGTCCAATCCATCCAAAGCCTTCCCGATCGATTAAGAGAAAGAACGTAAAGCAACATACTCTAGTAAAAATCATAAAAAAGGGTACAGAGTCACATGATTTATGTATCCTTTTTTAATCTGCCGAATCTCGCAATTCCATGGTATTTTTCGTTTATCCGCGGAGCTTTTCGTTTTATCCGCGGAAATTCACCTTTTATCCGTATTTCCGCCTGGCGCCATGAAGTTTCGCTCCTGCCTCTTTCCCTTTTAAAACAGAATTTTTTTGTGTATAATGAACATATAATAAAAAAGAGAAGTGCGCTAACACTTCTCTTGCAACCTCTACCGTCAGGGTGGTGGTTGTTAAAGTTTATTTTTTGGAGGAACCACCCTTATGCTTGCTATGGCGCGGGGTGGTTTTCTTATTTTCTAGAACGTTTTTCCGAAAGAAGTATGCGCCAACTTCCCGCATAACTTCTTTCAGAACTTCATGAAGAAATTCAAGAAATGTTTCCATGATTCACCTCCTTTCCTAAAAAGGAAAGAAGCGCAACAACCAACCACCCTCACAATATTCAGTTGCTCTTTCATTCTATCACTTTTAATTAAACGAACAGTTATCATTCTTCGACAAATTTCGAAGCGCCCCAACTACCATTCTCGATCGTGCCAGGCACTAATACTGAATATGTTCGACAAAATTGACAAAGGCCTTTACGACATTCCATTCCAAGGATTCCTTATGATAGAACATCCACGTTCTGCGTAAAATGGGTTTCCCTTTTTGATCCGTTAAGTCGATTTTATACAAATCCTCTATATTGTTAAGCATTCTGCTGGACAGGATGCCATAACCCAAACCATTGATCACCATTTCCTTGCATGTATCCACTTGGTCTACTTCTATACTGATCAAAGGCGGTTCTGTATAGTTTTCGGCCCACCAATTATCAATTAAGGATTTTAGTAAATAATCCCCTTGATAATCAATTCTTGGAAGGTGCGGCAGATTAGCCATGTGAATCTCTTCCTTTGCCGCAATGGATATTGTCTCTTCAAATAATAGATGTTTCATTAACCCTCTATCGCTATAATTGCCACGAACAAAGGCTACGTGAACATCTTTATTATGGATAAATTGAGTAACATCTTTGCTCCAACCAGTCGTCACTTTAAATTCCACATGGGGATATTTCATTTTAAATAACCTCAAAAGAGAAGGAAGCTCATAATTGGCAAAAAAATTGGATACACCCAATTTTAAAATGCCTGCTACTTTTTTATCTTCATTATTGCTCATGTTTCGGACATGTTCTTTTACTTTTTGGTAATGAGCAAGGGCTTCATCCGCACAATGGACTAGATATTCTCCCTGTGGAGTAAAATGAATCCCACGGCTTTCACGAGTGACGATTTTGACGCCTAATTCTTCCTGCAAATGCTTTAAACGATTGGTTAACGCAGGCTGCGAAATAAACAAAAGTTTGGCTGCTTTTGTTAAATTTTTTTGACTATAAAGTACCTTCAAAATCTCCCAATCGCGATAATCCATTGAATCCTCCCAAAATAAATATGATATAGATTTTACTTATATCTTAGTATAAATTATTAGCATTTTATTTATTTCAATTA
>JAKACS010000023.1 GCA_021821235.1 Bacillota bacterium | reverse complement strand
CAAACAAATCAATAAAATCATTGAAGAAACCGGTGTTAAAATTGATATCGAGCAGGATGGCACGATCTTTATTGCCTCCGCCAACCAGGATATGAATGAAAAAGCCAAGAAGATCATTGAGGATCTTGTTCGTGAAGTCGTTGTAGGCCAACTATACCTTGGAAAAGTAAAGAGAATCGAAAAGTTTGGTGCTTTTGCTGAGATTTTCCCAGGGAAAGACGGCTTAGTCCACATTTCTGAGCTGGCAGAGGAACGAGTTGGAAAAGTGGAAGATGTCGTCAAGATCGGTGACGAACTTCTCGTAAAAGTTACGGAAATTGATAAACAGGGTCGTGTCAACCTTTCGCGCAAAGCAGTCTTAAAAGAGCAACGTGAAAAAGAAGAAGGCAATCAAAAATAATGACCCATTAGCCAGGGGGAACCCTGGCTTTTTGTCTGACTTGCAGTTTACATATTAAAAAAAGGATATTTCAGTGCCAATTGATCTTGTTCGGTTTTTTGGTCTACCTTGTCCCTCTTAAACATATTTTGTATACGAAGGGGGAAAGACATAATGAGAAAGATAATGGTGTTGGCAGTTTTCTTTTTGGTGGCCTGGTTTTCTGTTACCTATACACCTGTCAGTTCCTATGTCGTATCGTTAAAAAATGGATCATTACCGGCAGCAAAACAGGCAAATCCTCTTTATCAGGAGATTGTAAAAAGAGCTCCCAAATACAAAATTCAGCCCTCTAATGCAAAAATTGATTCAGTATGGAAAGCCATGCCAGGCTATAATGGTTTAAAAGTCAAGATTGACGCATCCTATAACAAAATGAAAAAGGACGGCCAGTTTGATGAGAAAAAACTTGTATTTGAACAAATTGCGCCGAAAACGCATTTAAAGGATTTACCTCCTTCACCGATTTATCGCGGTCATCCTGACAAACCAATGGTCAGCTTTTTAATCAATGTCGCATGGGGAAACGAATATCTCCCAGCCATGCTGGCTACTTTGAAAAAACACAATGTAACGGCTAGCTTTTTTTTAGAAGGAAATTGGGTTAAAAAAAATCCTGATTTAGCAAAGATGATTGTCGATGCAGGACAGGAAGTCGGCAACCATTCGTATTCACATCCTGATATGAAACTGCTGTCGGCTCCCCGCATTCGCGATGAATTAAAAAAAGCAAATGAGGTAATTGAAGCAACCACCGGGGTAAAAAGCAAATGGTTTGCACCTCCAAGTGGCAGCTATCGGGATGAGACGGTAAAAATTGCCGATGAATTTAACATGAAGACGGTTATGTGGACGGTTGACACGATTGATTGGCAAAAGCCAGCGCCTAATGTGCTTATTCAACGGGTAATGAATAAAGTCGGCAATGGATCCATTATTCTCATGCATCCGACTGAAGCGACCGCCAAATCGATGGATCAGCTAATCACGCAAATAAAGCAAAAAGGGTTGGAGATTGGGACGATTTCTAGCTTAATGGATGAAGAGCGGATAAATAAATTGGAGGACAATTTCACACAATAAGAGGAAATACTAACGATAGAAGGCGAATCTGGTATAAAATGAATAATTGACGCAGCAGTTGTAGATGAACAGGAGGATTTCGATGATAAAGAAATATACATGCCAGAATGGGGTTCGAATTGTCCTTGAAAGGATTCCAACCGTTCGCTCCGTGGCAATTGGGGTGTGGATTGGAACAGGATCAAGAGATGAAAATCCAGAGAACAATGGAATATCCCATTTTTTGGAACATATGTTCTTTAAAGGAACAACCACCCGTACTGCAAGGGAAATCGCAGAATCCTTTGATAGTATTGGCGGACAGGTAAATGCTTTTACATCGAAAGAATATACATGCTATTATGCCAAAGTGCTTGATACGCATGCGAAATATGCGCTTGATGTGTTGGCAGATATGTTTTTTAATTCAACTTTTGTTGAGGAAGAACTGAATAAGGAAAGAAATGTGGTTTTAGAAGAAATAAAAATGTACGAAGATACGCCGGATGATATCGTTCATGATTTACTAAGCAAGGCCGTTTATGAAGACCATCCGCTTGGCTACCCGATCTTAGGAACAGAAGAAACATTAAACATGTTCACAGGTGAAATGCTCAAAGAATATATTTTCGAACGATACACGCCGGAAAATGTTGTTATTTCAATCGCTGGAAATGTCCCAGACACCTTTATTCGTGAAGTGGAAAATTATTTTGGATCGTATCAGGGCGGAAGCGGAGCGAAAACCGAAAATTCACCATCATTTCATGCCAATCGAATTGCCAGGAAAAAAGAAACTGAGCAAGCCCATTTATGTCTTGGCTTTGACGGTTTAAATGTCGGTCATGAAGAGATCTACAGTTTGATCGTGTTGAACAACATTCTCGGTGGCAGCATGAGCAGTAGGCTGTTTCAGGAAGTACGCGAGCAAAGAGGGCTTGCATATTCGGTTTTCTCCTATCATTCAGCATACCAGGACAGTGGAATTGTCACCATTTATGGCGGTACGGGTGCGAAACAGCTGGATGTTTTGTTTGAAACGATCGCAGAGACGCTTCAAAAATTAAAGCAGGAAGGGATCAGCGAAAAAGAACTGACAAATAGCAAAGAGCAATTAAAAGGCAGTTTAATGCTTAGTTTGGAAAGCACAAACAGCCGCATGAGCAGAAATGGAAAAAATGAACTTCTCCTCAAGCGACACCGCTCGCTTGATGAAATTATTGAGCAAATTGACCAAGTGACAAAATTAGCTGTAGATCAAATGACCAATCGCATTTTTACAGATCATTACTCGGTTTCTTTAATCAGTCCCGAAGGTGAAATGCCGAACACGATTCGATAGCATCAGATTGCTTGTATCCGGGTCAATTGTCTTTTTTCTGCTAGTCTAAATTCTCCCCCTTATCGATAGACTAGTACAAAGGATTCGAAAGGGGGCTATTTAAGTGAGACTAAGTGAGTTAAGCGGGAAAGAAATCGTTGATGTGAAAAGGGCGGAAAGGCTCGGTGTTCTCGGTCAGACGGATCTCGAAATAAATGAAACAACCGGGCAAATTCAAGCACTGTTAATCCCTAGTGTAAAATGGTTCGGTCTAAGGAAACAAGGTCAGGAAATTCGAGTTCCCTGGCAGCATATTAAAAAAATCGGCACCGATATGATCATCATTGATGTTGCAGATGAAATTGAATAAATTCCAAAACATGAAAAAAAGCCCAAGCAGCTTTCTGTTGCTTGGGCTTTTTTTCATGCAATGGAGTGGAAAACTCACCGATTCGGTCATTGTGACATAAGATGTTGAAGTGATGTTGGTAAGGATTTTTAAAAAAGAAGGTGAATGTTTTCATGCTGACAGGGATGCAGATTGCCGTAATTGGCGGAGATGCCAGACAGCTGGAAATTATCCGCAAGCTGACAGAGTTGGATGCCAGGCTTTCGTTAATTGGTTTCGAACAGCTGGATCACGCTTTTACAGGTGCGGTAAAGGAAAAAATCAATGAGATCGATTTTTCAACAATAGATGCATTTATTTTACCAGTTGCCGGAACGAATTTACAGGGCCAGGTGGAGACAATTTTTTCAAACGAAAAAGTGGTGTTAACAGAAGACATACTTGCCAGTACACCAAGTCACTGCACGATTTATTCCGGAATAACAAATCCATTCTTGACTGGCTTAACAACGAAAGCAAACAGAAGGCTTGTGCAGCTGTTTGCTCGGGATGATGTCGCGATCTACAACTCAATTCCAACGGTTGAAGGAACGATCATGATGGCGATCCAACATACGGACTTTACAATCCATGGTTCAAATGTGGCTGTTCTTGGGCTTGGCAGATGCGGCATGAGTGTAGCCAGAGCGTTTCATGCCTTGGGGGCCAAAGTCAAGGTAGGCGCGCGAAAAAGTGAACATCTTGCAAGAATCACCGAAATGGGTGTAACTCCGTTTCATTTAAATGATCTTGAAACAGAAGTGAGAAACACAGATATCATTATCAACACAATTCCGCATTTGGTACTTAGCGCCGCAGTTTTATCAAAAATGCCTGTGCACACACTCATTATTGATATTGCTTCAAAACCAGGCGGAACCGATTTTCGCTATGCCGAAAAACGCGGCATTAAGGCACTGCTAGCTCCGAGTCTGCCGGGAATTGTTGCTCCGAAAACGGCTGGACAGATTTTGGCAGATGTGCTTGCCCAATTGCTTGAAGAAGATTTGAAAAGGCGAAAGGAGAACAAAAAATGAGTTTAAAAGGCAAAAGAATCGGCTTTGGATTAACAGGTTCCCACTGCACCTACGATGCTGTCTTTCCACAAATTGAAAAACTTGTTCAAGAAGGCGCGGAAGTTCTTCCCGTTGTCACCTTTACAGTGAAAAATACGGAAACAAGATTTGGAAAAGGTGAGGATTGGGTGGCACGAATCGAAGAATTAACCGGAAATAAAGCAATTGATTCGATCGTTAAGGCAGAACCGCTTGGACCGAAAATTCCCCTTGACTGCATGGTCATTGCCCCATTGACCGGAAATTCAATGAGCAAATTTGCCAATGCGATGACAGACAGTCCGGTTTTAATGGCAGCCAAAGCAACATTGAGAAATGGCAAACCGGTAGTACTTGGCATTTCAACAAACGATGCTCTCGGCTTAAACGGTGTGAATTTAATGAGATTAATGGCAACAAAAAATATATATTTTATCCCCTTTGGCCAGGATGATCCGATAAAAAAACCGAATTCAATGGTGGCACGGATGGAAATGCTAACAGAAACAATCGAGAGTGCCATCGGCTGCAAACAAATTCAGCCTGTTATTATTGAAAAATACAGGGACGGCATATAAAATTTCTGATTGAAAAAGGAAAAACGTTATTTCTTCACGGTAATATGGTAAAATGAATTATCGCATGATTCATCATCCAATTAATATGAGAAAAGCGATACACAAATCAATTAAGATAAGCCTGCGAGTTGCTGGGAAATCAAAAGCAGCATTTCTCAAAAAGGAAAGCTAGCGTCCATTTCCCGGTGATAAACGGCTCAATATGGAAAAGTACGCAGAATGCATGGAAGGGGTACTAGAGAATGAACCAGACAGATGGATTGCATGTTGCTGTAGTTGGGGCAACAGGAGCTGTAGGGCAGCAAATGATCCAAACATTAGTAAACAGGAATTTTCCTTTTAAAAAATTAACTTTATTATCTTCTGCCCGGTCTGCAGGAAAAAAAGTGAACGTAAATGGTGAAGAATATACCGTCCAAGAAGCAATACCTGAAAGTTTTGAAGGTGTGGATATTGCCCTATTTAGTGCGGGTGGTGGCGTGTCGAAACAACTTGCTCCAGAAGCAGTAAAACGGGGAGCGATTGTGATTGATAACACGAGTGCCTTTCGGATGGATCCGGAAATCCCGTTGGTTGTTCCTGAAGTAAATGAGAGCGATCTTCATCACCATAATGGAATTATTGCGAATCCTAACTGTTCTACCATTCAAATGGTTGTTGCATTGGAGCCGATTCGCGAAAAATATGGGTTGAAGAAAGTACTGGTTTCGACTTATCAGGCAGTATCCGGCGCAGGTGCGGTTGCAATCGAAGAATTAAGAGAGCAGACAAAAGCGATTATTAACAATGAAAACTTCGAACCGAAAGTATTGCCGGTTCGTTCAGATGAGAAGCATTATCAAATTGCCTTTAATGCGATTCCGCAAATTGATAAATTCCAAGAGAACGGTTTTACGTTTGAGGAAATGAAAATGATCAATGAAACGAAAAAAATCATGCATATGCCAGAGCTTCCTGTCGCGGCAACCTGTGTGCGGTTACCGGTTGAAGTCGGTCACTCCGAATCGGTTTACTTTGAGATTGAAAAAGAAGGCGTTACAGCTGCTGAGATTAAAGCCTTGTTAAACAGCTCACCTGGAATTGTTCTTCAAGATGATCCGGAACAGCAGATTTATCCAATGCCAGCAAATTGCGTTGGTAAAAATGATGTATTTGTCGGCCGCGTCCGAAAAGATTTAGACGAAGTCCGCGGATTCCATATGTGGGTTGTTTCCGATAACCTTTTGAAAGGTGCGGCGTGGAACTCGGTGCAAATTGCTGAAAGCTTGCTTTCATTAGGCCTTGTTAAAGGTGAATAATTGTAAAAAAGGCAGGTTTTAAAAGCTGATGAAAATCATTGTGCAAAAATTTGGCGGTACATCAGTGAAGGATGCGGAGAGTCGGAAATTTGCTCTTCGCCATATTCAAAGAGCAATTTCGGATGGTTACAAAGTAGTGGTCGTTGTATCAGCAATGGGAAGAAAAGGCGATCCCTATGCGACGGATACCCTTCTTTCTCTAGTTGGCGGAAATAGCAGTAAAATTTCCACACGGGAGCAGGATTTGCTGCTATCGTGTGGCGAAACGATTTCAAGTGTGGTTTTTACCGATATGCTTTTGAAAAGTAACATCCATGCTGTTGCCTTAACTGGCGCGCAGGCAGGGTTTCGAACAAATCATGATCACACGAATGCTAAAATCATCGAAATGAAATGCGATCGTCTTCTTCGTGAATTCGAAAATGCGGATGCAGTTGTCGTTGCCGGTTTCCAGGGCGCCGCGAAAAACGGTGATATTACAACAATTGGCCGCGGCGGTAGCGACACATCCGCAGCAGCGCTTGGAGCAGCGCTTAATGCCGAATGGATTGATATTTTCACGGATGTGGAAGGGGTAATGACAGCCGACCCGCGCATTGCCGAAAACGCCAGACCACTTTCGGTTGTGACCTATACAGAAGTGTGCAATATGGCTTATCAAGGTGCTAAGGTCATCCATCCGAGAGCGGTGGAAATTGCGATGCAGGCGAAGGTTCCGATCCGGATCCGTTCGACCTATTCCGATAATCCCGGCACGCTAGTGACAGCCTTGAATAAGGAAAACCGAGGCAGTGACATCAAAGAGCGATTAGTGACTGGAATTGCGCATGTTTCCAATGTCACGCAGATTAAGGTTTATGCTAAAAAAGATCAATACAATTTGCAGGCAGAAGTATTTAAAGCGATGGCAAATGAGAATATAAGTGTGGATTTTATTAATATCTCGCCGAATGCTGTCGTTTACACTGTAACGGAAGAAATGACAGATAGGGCACTAAACGTCCTTAAGCAGCTTGGCCATGAACCGGCTGTTGAACGAAATTGCGCAAAAGTATCTGTTGTGGGAGCAGGGATTGCAGGCGTTCCAGGGGTAACAGCAAAAATTGTTTCTGCGCTATCCGAACAGGGTATTCGCATCCTTCAATCCGCTGACAGCCACACCACGATTTGGGTGCTTGTTAAACAGGAAGAGCTAATAAAATCAGTGAACGCGCTACACGATGCCTTTCAGCTCGAAGAAGAAACCACCCAGTACAACCAGCCCGATTTTTACTAATTTTTCTACAGCTTATAAAGCCATGGCTAGGATAAGGAAGGAGTAAACAGAATCATGGTTCTTTTTGGACGTGTATCAACAGCAGTGGTGACCCCGTTTGATCATAAAGGGCATATCGATTTTGCCAGAACAACAAAACTTGTCAATCATTTAATTGAAAATGGTACCGACTCACTCGTTGTTGCAGGGACAACAGGCGAATCACCAACGCTTTCAAAAGAAGAAAAACTGGCATTATTTGAGCATATTGTAAAAATTGTCGATAAGAGGATACCTGTTATCGCAGGAACCGGCAGCAATAATACGTATGCTTCAATTGAATTAACGAAAAAAGCAGAACAACTTGGTGTAGACGCAATTATGGTTGTTGCACCCTATTATAATAAACCGAATCAAGAAGGGCTTTACCAGCATTTCAAGGCAGTTGCAGAAGCAACTTCGCTGCCAGTAATGGTTTACAATATTCCAGGAAGATCGGTTGTCAATATTCTTCCTGAAACAATCATTCGCCTGTCAAAAATTCCAAATATCGTTGCCGTAAAAGAAGCAAGCGGTGATTTAAATGCGATGACGAAAATTATTGCAAACACCGATGAGGATTTCCTGTTGTACAGCGGTGATGATTCTTTAACGCTTCCAGTTCTCTCGATTGGCGGTGCCGGAATTATTTCCGTCGCTTCCCATGTGATTGGCAACGAGCTGCAAGAAATGGTTCAAGCATTTTTAGGCGGCGATACGGCAAAAGCGGCAAAACTTCATCAGCGTTTATTGCCATTGATGCAAGGATTGTTTGCTGCGCCTAGCCCAGCCCCAGTCAAAACCGCCCTTCAGTTAAAAGGGCTTGATGTTGGATCCGTCCGACTCCCGCTCGTACCGCTTTCTGAACAAGAAAGAGTGTCATTAAGCAACTTACTAAACGAACAATAAAAAACCAATCACCCGATTGGTTTTTTTATTGTTTAAGGGGTTTGACCGAAAGTGTTGTAATGATTTTCTAATTTCAAGTATAATAAGCGTAACTGATCTATGGTCGGCTTAACAACAACTTAGGAGGGTTACGTAAAATTGACAAAGAGAAAAAATAAATCCATCAAGCTTACGGCATTGGGTGGAGTGGGAGAAATCGGTAAAAACATGTATTTGGTCGAAGTGGACAAAGACTTATTTATTATTGATGCCGGTTTAATGTTCCCCGAGAACGAAATGCTGGGGATTGATATTGTAATCCCGGATCTGACGTATTTAATTGAAAATAAGGAAAGAGTAAAGGCCATTTTTTTAACGCATGGACATGAAGACCATATTGGTGCGCTGTCCTACGTACTTCGCCATGTCAATGTACCGGTATATGGAACCCGGTTAACCTTGGCGCTTGCCGGTGCTAAATTAAAAGAACAGGAATTCACCAGTCCGGTTGATTTTATCGAAATTGATTCGGATACGGTTGTTGATTTGGAGTCTGTTGAAGTCAATTTTTTCCGGACAAACCATAGCATTCCTGATTCTGTTGGTATATGTGTTCAAACTTCCGAAGGTGCAATCGTTTACACAGGCGATTTTAAATTTGATCAGGGAGCTACAGCTTTATACCAGGCGGAAATCGGGGAAATGGCGAGAATTGGCGAGCAAGGCGTTTTGTGTCTTCTTTCGGACAGCACGGAAGCGGAAAAACCGGGGTATACGACTTCTGAAGCAATCGTCGCAAGAGAAATGTCCAATGCCTTCTATAATGCTCCAGGAAGAATCATCGCCGCCTGCTTTGCTTCTGATATCAGCCGAATTCAGCATATTTTCGATTCCGCACAAGAAACGCAGCGGAAAGTAGCCGTTGTGGGCAGAAGCCTTGAAACGATTTACCATATTGCGCTTGATCTTGGTTATTTAAATGTCGCCGATGACGTAATCATTCCGATTTCGGAAATCGGCCAATACCCGGATGATGAAATTGTTGTCCTGATGACAGGCAATCAGGGAGAACCAATTGAAGCATTGCAAAAAATGGCGAAACAATCGCATAAACAAGTCAATATCCAGCGAGGAGATACCGTGATGATCGCAGCTTCTCCGTTAAGGGGAAGCGAAATTTTCTTGTTTAAAACGATCGATGTCCTATTCCGTGCAGGAGCAAACGTCATTTCAGACAAACGTACCCTCCATGTTTCCAGTCATGGAAGCCAGGAAGAATTAAAATTTATGATCAATTTAATGAAACCAAAGTTTTTTATACCTGTACATGGAGAATACCGAATGCTGAAGGCTCATAAGAAATTAGCCGAGGAATGCGGCCTTGGCAATGATCAAATTGTGGTTATCGATCGCGGTGAAGTAGTGGAATTTAAAGATGGCAAAGCAATTGATGGCGGGAAGGTTCCTTCCGGCAACACCCTTATCGATGGAATTGGTGTTGGCGATGTTGGCAACATTGTTTTGCGCGATCGAAAACTGCTATCACAAGATGGAATCTTAATTGTTGTTGTAACATTAACAAAGCAGGAGAAGAAAATTATTTCTGGCCCGGAAATTATCTCGCGCGGTTTCGTGTATGTCCGTGAGTCGGAAAAGCTGTTAGAGGAATCAACAAAGCTGGTACGCGATATCGTAGAAAGAAACACCGCGAAAAATTCCTTCGATTGGACAACGTTGAAACAAGATGTCCGCGATGAATTAAACCGTTATTTATATGAAAAAACAAAACGCAGACCGATGATTTTGCCAATCATCATGGAAGTATAGATTCACATGATAAGGTCAGCAAGTTAAACGCATGAAAAAAGCGTCGATAATCGATGCTTTTTTCCGTTTCGGAAGATCACTTTAGTTTAGTTAAACTTCCTGATTCCCGTTGCAGTGCATGATAGAGGGAGTTTTCTTTTTTAATCTTTTGGGATGAAATTGTTCTGCTGACAAATACTAACCCTATCATGCTTGAAGGGAGTATATGTGATGGAAAATGAACCGAAACAAAATCAGGAAGAACAAGAGCCGCAAAAAGAAGAAAAGCAGCCATCTTCGTTAATTGATAAAATCCAGCAGCTCGGTCAGACAAATGTACCGCAGCTTTCAGCTGATTCACGAATCCATTGTTTAACCATTGTCGGACAAATTGAGGGTCATCTCGCGCTGCCACCGCAAAACAAAACAACAAAATATGAGCACTTGATTCCGCAATTGGTTGCAATCGAGCAAAATCCGAAAATTGAAGGCGTGCTCGTCATTTTGAACACGGTCGGCGGGGATGTCGAAGCCGGCCTTGCGATTTCTGAAATGCTTGCTACCTTGTCTAAACCAACCGTTTCGATTGTGCTCGGTGGAGGGCATTCGATTGGTGTTCCGATTGCTGTCTCATGCGATTATTCGTTTATTGCTGAAACGGCGACAATGACAATTCATCCAATTCGCTTGACTGGACTCGTTATTGGCGTTCCGCAAACCTTCGAATATTTGGATAAAATGCAGGAGCGGGTTGTAAGCTTCGTCACAAAGCATTCCCATATCAGTGAAGAAACATTTAAGGATCTGATGTTTGCTAAGGGCAATTTAACAAGGGATATTGGTACGAATGTGATCGGAGTAGATGCCGTAGAAACGGGTTTAATTGATGAAGTTGGTGGGATTGGCCAGGCGATGGAAAAACTAAATGAACTCATTGAGCTTCACCGTAAGAAAAGCGAGGCGATTGTTCAGTGATCTTATATACAATGATGCCGCAAGAGTTAATTTTCCCAAGCGAATCGGACGCATTCCATCATCAATGTACCATTATTCAGGATGGTGTGGAGCTGTTGGTCGAAACAACTTCCGACGATATTGGCCGAATTGTCCGCATTCTCAGTACCGACCCGCAACATTATCTTGATCCACGCTTTTCACCCGGTACAAAAATTTCTTTGCTAGAACAGGGAGGTTTGTCCTCTTTTTGATAAAGAGTATGGTATAATAAGGACAAATAGACAAGAGCAGCCATCATGGCTGCTTTATCCTTTTCGGTAGAATACTGCTATGGGACACTCCTTCCGGTTTTAGGGAAGGAATCATGATAGAGTTAGGTGATTAGCATTGGTAAAAAAAAAGCGAAGACAATCAAGAAAAAGAGAGATGAAACTAAAAAGAACGATTCAATTTGAACTGGCTGCACTCGTACTGTTATCGATATCGGTTATTTCCATGGCCAAATTGGGAGCCGTTGGCCAAGCGGTTGTATTGTTTTTTCGCTTTTGGTTTGGCGAATGGTATATGATCGGTTTGATCGGCCTTTTTGCCCTTAGTATTTATTTAATGTGGAAACGAACTGTGCCGTTTCTTTTCGATGCCAAATTGATGGGCAGCTATTTTTTAATAGGATCGATCTTGCTTTACAATCATATTTTTTTATTTCAGGCTTTGTCCAAAAATGGCCAATTTGAATCAACCAGTGTGATTAAAAAAACGTTTGGCTTGTTTCAAGATGAATTGTTTCATACAACAAGTACAACAGATCTTGGCGGGGGCATGATTGGTGCTGTCCTATACGCTGCCTCCTATTTTTTATTCTCCGATTCCGGCGCCAAAATCATCGCCTTTCTCCTTATTATCATTGGCTTTATTTTAATTACGGGCAAATCGATTGGTGACTTTATCGGCAAAATCATTATGACGATCGTTAGCTTTTCACAAGATCAATGGAATGCTTTTAAAACCGATCTGGCGGATTGGAAACAAAAACAGCAGGAACTCCGTGAGGAAAGGCGGGCGAATCGACAAGGGCAGTCAGAAAATGGACAGCTGCAAAACGTTCCTGTTTACCCTCCGCCGCCTCCAATTGAAGAACCTCCAGTAATTGAACCGATTATTTCGAGTTTCGCTGACAGAGCATTAATTGGTGAAAATGGACAAGAACATCAGTCCGAACAACAGCCGGAGCAGGAAATCCAAGAATCAGCTGCTGAGGAAGATTTATCGCCGCCGCTTTCATTTACAGAAGTAGAAAATGCCGCATATGAGCTTCCGTCTTTGAAGCTTTTGAAAATGCCAAGAAAAGCCGATCAAAGCGGAGAATATGAAATGATCCATGCCAATGCAGCAAAACTAGAGCGAACATTTCAAAGTTTTGGTGTCAAGGCAAGGGTAACGCAAGTACATCTTGGACCGGCTGTAACGAAATATGAAGTACACCCCGATGTAGGTGTAAAGGTAAGCAAGATTGTTAGTTTAAGTGACGATTTAGCTTTGGCGCTTGCTGCAAAAGATATCCGCATGGAAGCGCCGATTCCGGGAAAATCAGCAATCGGGATTGAAGTGCCCAATTCGGAAGTAGCAATGGTTTCTTTAAGGGAAGTATTGGAAGCTACTCAGAACGATAAGCCGGAAGCCAAACTATTAATCGGTCTTGGCCGCGATATTACTGGCGAAGCTGTTCTGGCAGAATTGAATAAAATGCCGCACTTGCTTGTTGCCGGTGCGACAGGAAGTGGCAAAAGCGTCTGCATTAATGGGATTATTACAAGCTTGTTAATGCGGGCAAAGCCGCATGAAGTGAAGCTGATGATGATTGATCCGAAAATGGTTGAGCTCAATGTATACAACGGCATTCCCCACTTGCTGGCACCGGTGGTAACCGATGCGAAAAAAGCTTCCCAGGCACTAAAAAAAGTGGTTAATGAAATGGAACGGCGCTATGAGTTATTTTCTTATACAGGGACGCGAAATATTGAAGGGTATAACGAATATATTCGCCGACATAATGCTGAAGAGGGTGACAAGCAGC
>JAKACS010000729.1 GCA_021821235.1 Bacillota bacterium | reverse complement strand
AATCGGGCTGAAGCGGTATCCCTTGCCCTTCGCAACGGGCTCATCCTCGAGGAAAACAGCACGCAAAAAAACGATGATCTTTCCGATTTCTTTAATTGGTAATGGCACACTATTGTTTGATTTTTAGCACAGCCATTGTGCATCTGGATACACAAATCAAACGATCGTCTTCATCGGTAATTTTAATTTCCCAAACCATGGTTGTTTTTCCTTGATGGAGCACCTTCCCTGTTGCCGTAACATAGCCGTCTTTTTTGGAACGAATATGGTTGGCGTTGATTTCCAGTCCCACAACAACTTCTGTCTGTTTATCGACCAGTTCGTAGGCACCCACACTTGCGACCGTTTCAGCCAGGGCAACAGAAGCACCCCCGTGCAGCAAGCCAAACGGCTGGCGGGTACGGTCATCGACCGGCATTTTAGCGACAACCTTTCCTTTTTCTAACAGCGTGATTTCAATCCCAAGCGCCCCGAGTAATGTTTTTTCCAAGTCCATTTTAATAGCCTCCCACTCGAATTATTTATTTTCAGCCACGACTAGGCTTGCCTTTTTAATAAATTCCCGCTTGTTCGGTGAAAATCCTTTTAAATACAAAAAAACAGCTTAGCAAGTAAGCTGTTTTTTTCTAATTTAGTAATAATACGGATAACCGCCAAAGCCTGGGCCCGGGTAGCCTCCAAAGCCTGGATAACCGAAACCGCCGTAGAACGGGCGGTAGAATAATGGTGCTGCCAAGGCTCCTCCAAGCAGCCCCCCGACAAGCCCTCCGACTAACGGCCATCCAAATAATCCAAAGCCAAAAAAACGCTGGTCCTGCCCTTGATATGATCCTCGATAATACGGATACAATTGACGTACCTCCTTTTACTCTATACATGCCTACACTACTTCATATGCGAGTTGTTTCCTTTTGGAGTGGGCAATAGCATAGAGAAACAGGCATTTGTCATGATTTTCATCAGCACCATTTTGGGCAGAAGCAAGTCTATTTTCCGAAGGGTTCGAATCGTTCAATAAACATGGCAAGTGTCCGGGTCATAACGCCAGTTGCTCCGCTTGGGCCAAGATCATACTCTTTTGCTGTGGTTGCTGTTCCTGCAATATCCAAGTGCACCCATGGAGTATCTTCAGCAAATTCGCCAATAAATGCACCGGCAACAATCGCGTGTCCTTCCCGTCCCGGTGAATTATTTAAATCGGCAATTTTGCTGTTGCGAACCCTTTCTTTCTCTTTTTCAAAAAGCGGCAACTGCCAGACGGGCTCCCCTGCTTCAAAGGATGCTTCAAGCACTTGCTCAAATAACCGCTCATCGTTGGTCATCGCTCCTGTTGTGTTAAGACCCAGCGCAACGATAACACCGCCAGTCAATGTGGCAACATCGACCAGATAGCTTGCACCGTGGTGTTTCGCATAAGTTACCGCATCAGCCAAAACAAGTCGGCCTTCTGCATCAGTATTCAACACTTCAATGGTTTTGCCGCTCATGGAAGTAATCACATCGTCCGGTTTAAAAGCCGAGCCGCTGATCATATTGTCGGTTGACGGAATCACAGCCACGACATTCTGCTCAGGCCGAAGCTCTCCGATAATTTCCATTGCGCCTAAAACGGCGGCGGCACCGCCCATATCGGTCTTCATTCCGACTATTCCTTCTTTCGTTTTAAGGGAATAGCCTCCCGTATCAAACGTGATTCCTTTACCAACAAGACCGATTACGTCCTCCCACTGCTCTTTCCCTTGGTACTTGAGGACAATCATTTTTGGCGGTTCCGCAGAGCCTTGGTTTACTGCAAGAAATGCGCCCATTCCCAGCTTTTCGATCTCCTGCTTTTCTAAAATTTCCACTTCAAAATCGTACTGCTCAGCGAGCTCTTTTGCATAATGGGCCATATCGGTTGCGGTCAACAGATTACCTGGCGTATTGACGAGTGTCCGCGCTGAATTGGTTCCTTTTCCAAAAGCATAACCGACAGATAAAGAAGCATACAGTTCCTCTTTGTCAACAACATCACAATAAATGGTTA
Organism: Bacillota bacterium; assembly: GCA_021821235.1. The sequence goes on along the minus strand of JAKACS010000729.1, from coordinate 564 downwards.
TGTTTTGGATGCTTTTTTCCGGCACATTCGGTTTTTGCCGGTAGCCTTCGAAGCGGTATGTGGCCAGTGCCAGCGCTTCACTTAGCGCATGGGCTGCATCCGTGGCATCAAGACGATCTGTAAGAAAGCTCGTTAACAAAACGGCCGTTTCTTCCTGCCTTGCTGCGTGGATCGTTTTGAATACTTTTCCAAAAATTTCACGCAGCTTGTCGAATGTCAATTCGTTTTCTTTCCCAAGACCGACAAACCAGATTTTTTTCGCAGCCATTTTCCCTAAGGTATGTAGTTTGCTGATTTTTTTCAATTTGGCGGAAATCTCGCCATCTTTTACAAGCTCGGTTAACCCGCCGTTAAATGCTTCGTCAAGCATTTTTAATTGTCCATTAAATGTACTCGGTTTATCAAACAAACCGATCACCATACTCTCATGAACATCGCTAGGCAAGTACGTATCCTTTAGTTGAAACATCGCCTTCACCTCCAACAGTATTCTCTATTATTATAGCGAAAAACGCTGATTACTTCGAATTTCGGAAAATTTTTTCAAAATAAAAAACAGGCCGG
>JAKACS010000728.1 GCA_021821235.1 Bacillota bacterium | reverse complement strand
CCGGTGCAAAAAGCCAAGGATTTTAAAGGCGCACTTCAAAGGCTGCTCAGCTATCTAAAACCGCATACGCTGCATTTGGTGATCGTGTTGATTTTTGCGATTGCGAGCACGTCGTTCACCATTGCTGCGCCTAAAGTGATGAGTAAAGCGATAAACAAATTACAAGATGGGTATGTCGCGAAAATGTTGCTGCAAAAAATGTCGGAGGCGCAGAAAACAGCTGTTGATCAGATTAGCCTGCAAATGAAACAGCAATCAGCGAATGCTCCGGCTATAAAGCCGCAGCAACAGCCAAAGATAAATCCGGAAACTGTAAAAGCAATACAAGAATTTAGCAAACTTCCAATGCTGGATTCGGTAAAAGATGCTAATCAAAAGGCTGACATTGTCCAGAAAATGCTTGACTTAAGCAAGAGGATGCCACAGCAAGCACAGGCGGATGCGAAGAATGTCAAACTGACGAAGGAGCAAATTGACGGGGCGATAAGAGCAATCAGAGAGACAAATGGGAAATATGATTTTCAATATATTGGCAGGATTGCCTTAGTTCTGATTGGAATGTATGTAATCAGCTCGATCTTTAGTTTAATTATGGGTCTGGTCATGTCTGGAGTAGCACAGAAAACCGTCCGGGATCTGCGTAACGAGGTCGATCAAAAACTGGCCAAATTGCCGCTGAAGTATTTTGATAATCATCCCCACGGCGATATTTTAAGCCGGGTAACAAATGACCTGGACACGGTAGCCAATACTTTGCAGCAAAGCTTGACCCAGATCATTACATCGGTCATTACGATTATCGGCTACATTATTATGATGTTGACCATCAGTCCGATCCTTACGCTGATCATGCTGGCAACCTTGCCATTGTATATTGTCTCCACAGCCCTTATTGCCAAAAAGTCGCAAAAATACTTTGCATCCCAACAAAAGGAACTGGGTGATCTTAGCGGGCATGTGGAGGAAATGTATACTGGGCACAAAATCGTCAAGGTTTTTGGACGGGAAAAAGATTCGATTGAACGTTTTAACGGGATTAATAAAAATTTATATGATGCTTCTTGGAAAGCGCAATTTATTTCCGGCATGATGTTCCCGCTTATGAATTTCGTCAGCAATTTGGGGTATGTTGGGATTAGTATTGTTGGAGGATTGTGGATTACCAAGAATCTATTAGGCTTAGGAGATATTCTCGCCTTTATTCAATACTCCCGCTCCTTTACGATGCCAATTGCTCAGACAGCGCAGATTGCCAATATTATTCAGTCGACGGTTGCCTGCGCAGAACGTGTTTTTGAAATCCTTGATGAGCCAGAAGAAATACCGGATACGAAGGATGCTAAAATCATTCAATTTCCAAGAGGCGAGGTTAAATTTGAGCATGTGGTTTTCCGCTACAATGAAGATGTGCCACTGATTGAGGATATGAACTTGGAGGTAAAACCTGGGCACACCATTGCCATTGTTGGACCTACAGGGGCAGGGAAAACTACCCTTGTGAACTTATTGATGCGCTTCTATGAAATCAATTCGGGCAAAATTAGCATCGATGGTGTCGATATCAGACAGATGCAACGCAGCGAGCTGCGGAAAATGTTTGGGATGGTGCTGCAGGACACCTGGTTGTTCAATGGGACGATTAAGGAGAATATTGCCTATGCTAAGCAGGGCGCAACAATGGAGGAAATCATCAGGGCAGCCAGGGCGGCACATGCGGATCATTTTATTAGGACGCTTCCTGAAGGATATGATACCGTTTTGAACGAAGAGGCAACCAACCTTTCACAGGGGCAAAAACAGCTGCTGACGATTGCGCGGGCCATCCTTGCCGACCCAACCATTTTGATTCTGGATGAAGCAACAAGCAGCGTTGACACAAGAACCGAAGTGTTAATTCAAAAAGCAATGTCAAGTCTAATGGAAGGCCGCACAAGTTTCGTGATTGCCCACAGGCTTTCAACTATTCGCGATGCCGAGCAGATCCTTGTCATGAACAAAGGTGAAATTATTGAAATGGGCAGCCATAAAGAACTGCTCGCTAAAGGTGGCTTCTACGCCGAGTTATACAATAGTCAATTTTCCGGACAAAACCTGGATTCGGAAATTGTATAGGGGAATAACAATGTATGATAGTTAAAGTGAAAGCAGCTAAGAATTGAATAAATTCGCATGGGGTTTTCAAAAACGTCCCAATACGATAAACGAATTGGGGCGTTTTTTATTATGTGAAAAGCATGCCATTATAACAGCTTAAAGGATAAAGAAGGAAAAGCACGATTGAAAAAAGCGGACTGCAAATAAAGCTGCGGTATTCATTTTATCCCTCGTTTTGAAAAGTTAACAAAAAGGTCATAAAAGTGCTAGAAAAGTAGATTGATTTATTGGAAATGTTATGTGGGTCCATCCTTTCGGGGAATTTGGGAGAATATTAGAGGCTAACAACAACTATATTAAAACTTACTCACATCAGCATGATATGCCGGAACGAATGCTTTACTACTGGTCCAAATTATTTTCTGCTTCCTTGGCAAGTGGTGAAGATTATCAACTTGTGCCTTCCACGATCATGATCAGCATTTTAAATTACCCGCT
>JAKACS010000727.1 GCA_021821235.1 Bacillota bacterium | reverse complement strand
ACAAATTTGCCGATACTAACTTTGGAGCGTTTGTTGAAAACCTCAATCCGGCTATTGCTTTGCAGTGAATAAATGGAAGATTTGATCGTACGAAAATAGAGCAGCTTATAAAAAACTCCCCTCAAAATGCCAATTAGATGTGAAAGATTCATTATGATTGCAAAATAAAAACCCCGTTTGGAGGATTGAGAGGAAAATTCGTTCATGATTTTTATCATTAGTTTCATCCGTATTTCCCCTTAGCTACAAAATCTTCCTTAATCTTGCCAAATTGTTTCCACCAATCAATCGTGCAGCAAGCTGTTTCATCTTTGCTTTCATTCTCGCTTTTAACGGCAGCCAGCTTTTATAAAAATGATGGATTGCATACGTATCCTTGCTGAAAAACTTTCGACAATTAATATAGTCATACGGAGAAAAATACGTTTGCGGATAAAAGGCGTTCCCAGCCAGATTCTGATACTCCCCGTTTAATTTAAGGCTCTTCTTTTCAAGGATTTGCGAGATAATCGCGACATTTGTTACTTCATTCAAGCTCCCATCTTCATTGAAGAATGTTTTATTTTGATAGGAATCTAAAAATAGTTCAATTAGTTTGTTTCCCTTTTTTGCGCCAATCGTACTTGTAGCAATATAGTTTTCCTGTTCAAATCCCCAAAATGATTCGTGATCAAGCAGATCGTCAAATTTTTTAAAGACCTCCACATCGGTATCTAAATAAATACCGCCATAATGATAGAGGGCATATGCTCTGACATAATCGCTGACGAAGGCAAATTTTCTCGCCTGATAGGCTTCACTTACATAAGTATGGGAATGAAGGTCAAAATTATCTTCATTCCATTCGATGAATTGATAGTCTGGCAAATGAACTTTCCAGCTATTGATACACTTTGTGACAATTGCTGGTTTTTCCCCTTTGCCAAACCAGCAATAATGAATAATTTTTGGGATATTTTCTTTCATCCGTATACTTCCCCAATTATTTTTTAGTCAATATTCCGGTTCTGCCATTTGATAAATTCGATTAAGGTTCGATATTCTTTTATTTGTTTTTTATCGATCCCTGATTCTTTTAATTCTTGGGCGAGATCAAGCCATTCCCGATCTGGTATCTGCTTGGATTTCACCGTTTCATCCGCATTTAGCAATAGTTGCAAATCAACATCTAGCACTGCGGCAATTTTCTCAATTACGTGAATGGATGGATTATGATTGACATTTCGTTCAATATTGCTTAAATACGATTTGGAAATTCCCGCCCGTTCCGCCAATTCAGATAAGGAAAATCCTTTTTGCTTGCGAATTTTACCGATATTGTCTCCGATCATCTAAACTACCCCATCTTATTCTAAAAATTAAAAAACGTTATACACATCGCTTTCTTTCGATTCTTATTTCGAGCGTGTTTCGGATACAGTCTATTACTCGCAATTGATCTTCTTCCGTCATATTTGTCCCTGAAGGCAGGCAAATGCCCGTTTCGAATAAAAATTCCGAAACACTGCTTCCTTCTTGATCGGAAAAATATTTCATCCCTTCAAAGATCGGTTGCAAGTGAAGCGGCTTCCATACCGGACGAGCTTCAATATTTTCATCAATCAAAACATGTAAAAGTTCTTGGGCGGTAACACCTGCCTCCTCTTCATTGACCGTTAGTGCCGTCAGCCAGCGATTTGAAAACGTGTCTTTTAGTTCCGGCATAAAATAGACGCCAGGAAAATGGTTCAATTCTTCTTGATATTTTTCAAAAATCGCTCTTCTTGCAGCAACCCTCTCTGCCAATACCTCAAGTTGGGCTCTGCCAATTCCCGCTAATATATTGCTCATCCTGTAATTGAAACCAATATGGCTATGCTGATAATGTGGTGCTGGATCCCGAGCCTGCGTGGCTAAAAAACGAGCTTTGTTGAGAGAGGCGGCATGGTTTGAGATCAGCATTCCACCGCCGGAAGTGGTAATGATTTTATTACCATTAAAGGAGTAAATCCCATAATCTCCTAGCGTACCGCTTGCCCTTCCCTTATACATTGAACCAAGTGATTCTGCTGCGTCCTCGATTACTGGTACTTGATAATGATTGCAGATGGCCAAGATTTCATCCATTTTGGCACTTTGACCATAAAGATTGACAACAATGACTGCTTTTGGCAGGTTTCCCTCCTGAGCAGCATCGCAAAAAGCTCGTTCCAATGCATTCGGAGACATATTCCATGTTTCCGGCTCCGAATCAATGAACACCGGTTGCGCTCCTTGATAGATAATCGGATTCGCACTGGCAATAAACGTTAAACTCGAACAGAAAACGGTATCCCCTTTTTTCACGTCCAATAAAGAAAGAGCTAAATGAATCGCAGCTGTTCCGGAACTTACAGCTACGGCTTCATCCGCTCCTACATAACTGGCAATTTCTTTTTCAAACGCGTCCACATTTGGTCCAAGCGGGGCAATCCAGTTTGTCTCAAACGCTTCATGAATATATTTGAATTCCTCGCCGCTCATATGGGGCGATGAGAGGAAAATTCTCTTTTTGTATGCTGTATTAAGCAATTTACGCACCCCCGTGTATCTGTTTTTCCTTCACTTTTGCTGG
>JAKACS010000022.1 GCA_021821235.1 Bacillota bacterium | reverse complement strand
AAATTCATACAATCCCCTCCTCTTAATGAATGAATAGTCATTCATTTTTAAAATATTCTAAATTCATTATATTGAAAGAAATTTTAGTATTCAAGTTTTTTCAACAAACATATTTTTGACAATAAAGCTTCTCCACATTAAATATGGTTCCGTCCCCAATCGTGCCGTTCTGGAACCCTTTGTAAAACCCGCGATTTCTCTGTTTGGCGTTCCATGTGTAAAACTCTCAGGTTTTTGATGACCGTTTTTAGTGTGAACCATCGATCGACTTGGTTTTTCCCTTTTACTGATCTGGATGATAATTAAGATACAAATTCAATTAGCCAAAAAGAAAAACGCACGTCAGTTTTTAAGCTGACCGCGCGTTCCCTCTTAGTAAATTATTAAATCAATCAATTCCTGTTTTGATATGCTGCCAAAATAGTAGACTACGTTTACATCTGCAAGAGCCTGTTCAATTGCAGCTTTTTCGTATCGGATATTTTTTAATTTTGCTTCGATTTCGCTTATATCGCCAACACCAAAGAAATCACCGTAAATTTTACAGTTTTCAATCAGCCCTTTGTTCACCTCAAGCCGAACATCAATTTGTCCTACAGAGAAGCGATGGGTACGCTGAAGGTTGAATTTTGGCGACTTGCCGTAGTTCCAATCCCAGTTCTGATAACGCTCTCTGGAAAGCTGATTAATTTTTTCCCAATCTTCCCTTGTTAGAACATATTCCGGAATCTCCTTATTCCCTTCAAAAATCGATTGAAGCAGCAGCAAACGAAATTGCTCGATGGTGATCTTTTCTTTAAGAAACTCGGAAATATTTGCAACGCGGCTGCGAATCGATTTGATTCCTTTAGACTCAATTTTGTCCTTCCTCACTTTTAATGCAGAGACGACATGCTCCATTTCGGAGTTAAATAGCAATGTTCCATGGCTGAACATTCGGCCTCTTGTTGAGAATTGGGCATTGCCGGAAATTTTTCTTCCTTCAACTTCAATATCATTTCGGCCGCTTAATTCCGCATTTACCCCCAGTTTTTTGAGCGCCATAATGACCGGTTCCGTGAATTTACGAAAATTATGGAAGCTTTCGCCGTCATCCTTCGTGATAAAACTAAAATTCAAATTTCCCAGATCATGATAAACCGCACCGCCTCCCGATAATCTTCGGACAACATGAATCCCATTTTTCTCCACATATTCAAGATTGATCTCTTCAATCGTATTTTGGTTTTTGCCAATAATAATCGACGGCTCATTTATATAAAACAGTAAGTAGGTTTGACTGCTATCAAGATTCTTTAGTGCATATTCTTCAATAGCAAGATTGATGCGCGGATCGTTAATCCCTTTATTATCAATAAACAGCATAAGAAATGGCTCCTTTTTATAGTAAAATTGCTAAAAATTCTTCCGCCAGCATTAGTTTACCACGAAACTTGCTTTCTGCTTCATTTAAAAGCTTATCTAAAAAGATTCAGTATCCTGCGACAAAAGCGGATCAAAGAGGCGCCGCAAATGCAAGAAAAAAGAAGCTATTCCAAATGAACAGCTTCTGTTTATTTATCTGCTAACTCGAAAAACTGCAAAACCTTTTCTACTGCCAGCATACCTTGGTCGACACAGTCCGGCATCCCCACTCCCCCATAAGAAGAGCCGGCCAAAAACACCCCAGGCAATTCTTCCGTTAAATGCTTTTCAATTGTGTCAATGCGCTCTTTATGCCCCACCGTATATTGCGGCATCGAATTATTCCAGCGCGAAACAACGGCAAAATCCGGACTCATCGTAATATCCATCGTTTTGCTTAAATCATCAAGAACAATTTTCACAATTTGATCATCGGAAAGGTCGACAATCGTCTCATCGCCAGCCCTGCCGACATAGCAGCGGAGCAAGACCTTCCCTTTTGGAGTCGAGTGAGCCCATTTTTTATGTGTCCATGTGCAGGCTGTAATCGTATAATCGCTGTTTCTTGAAACGACAAACCCTGTTCCGTCAATATCCTTTTTGACCGCTTCTTCAGGAAAAGCAAGGGCAACCGTCGCGACAGATGTGGACGGAACCTCCTTGAATGGATCAAAAAAGCGGTAATCAGAAAACATGGTTTGGGTTATCTTATGTGGCGTTGCTGCTACAATTGCATCTGCCAAAATCGACTCACCATTGTTTAAATAAAGCTCGTATTGCTGTTTGGTTTTCACAATCTTTTTTACCCGATGGCCTTTTATAATCGTTTCCGGATCAATATGGGTCTCAATTGCCTCTGCAAAAGACTGGAGTCCTGTAGTAAAAGTGAGAAACGCTCCCTGTTGTTTTGCACTACTATTTTCCGCTTTTTTCGGCTTTCGTACAGAAGTTTTCTTCATTCCAATAATAAGGCTCCGGTACTTTTGTTCCACCTCATAAAATTGGGGAAATGTCGACATTAAACTTAATTGATCAATGTCACCGGCATAAATTCCGGAGAGCAAGGGTTCAATTAAATTTTCCACTACTTCATCACCCAATCTTCTGCGGAAAAAGTCGCCAAGGGATTGATCTTTTCCGCTTTCAGACCTCGGTAAAATAAAGTCGACAGCAGCCCGAAGCTTCGCTGGAATGGAAAACAGTCCTGTTGTCAGAAAGGGACCGATTTTTGTCGGAATACCCATAATGGATCCGCCTGGCATCGAGTATAGCTGCTCATTCACTAAAACATAGGATTTCCCTGTTGAATTATGCACCAGCTTGTCGTCCATTCCTACTTCCTTTGCAAGCTCAATCATACTCGTTTTTCGCGCTAAAAAAGAATCCGGGCCCCTTTCGATCGTAAAACCATCCCTTACCACTGTCTGCAGCTTTCCGCCAAGCCGGTGGGATGCCTCAATTAATTTAATTTCAATTGGAAGTTTGTTTTCACGTATCAACTTTTGCAAATAATAAGTAGTGGTCAGTCCTGTAATCCCACCGCCGATAATCGCGACTTTTTTTATCTCATTTGCCACGAATGTCACCTCTTTCAATCATCATGCTGCCCACTCTCCGCTACTTTTTTCAAAATGACAGAGGTCATTGCATCAATCAATTCCGGATTTACGTTTGGCATTTCAGGACGGTAATAGCTGGCACCCAATTCATCGGTTACCGCTTTACATTCAATATCATTATCATAAAGTACTTCCAGATGGTCACACACAAAACCAACAGGGGCAAATACAAACGCCTTGTATGGATGCTCCTTAAAGAGCGATTTTGTTAAATCCTGAACATCCGGGCCAATCCATGGCTCCGGAGTGTTGCCGGCACTTTGCCATCCAACGGCATACTGCTTAATTCCCGTCTTTTCCGCAATCAACTTTGCTGTTTCTTGAAGCTGCTCTGGGTAAGGGTCGCCAAATTCAATAATTTTTTCCGGCAAGCTATGGGCCGAAACAATGAGCATCGCCTCGCTTCTTTCTTCCTGCGGCATGCGAGTGTAGGAGTCTATAATTCCCTTAGCCCAATATTCAATGAATTTCGGTTCCCTGTACCAGCTTTCCACTGACAATATTTTTAGGGAGCCAAGCTTTTCTGCCGCTTCTTTCGCTCGGTCGTTATACGATTTTATGCTGAAAGTTGAAAAATGCGGTGCCAGTACAATACTTACAGCTTGTGTAATACCATCTTTGTGCATTTTTTCAACCGCATTTTCAATAAATGGCTCAAAATGCTTGAGCCCTAAGTACATTTTAAATTCTATTTTATCTTGAACGTCATTTAACCGTTTTTCAAGCATTTCGGCTTGTTGTACTGCCAGTTTAGCAAGAGGTGAAATTCCGCCAATCATCTCGTAGCGGTGTCTCAGCTCTTCTATCATTTCAGGCGATGGCTTTCTTCCCCGGCGAATATGGGTGTAATACCGTTCCAGATCATCTAGCCGATTGGGGGTCCCGTACGCCATTACAAGCAGACCCATTCGCTTTTTCCTCATTATCACACCTCATTGTCTATCCCATTTAGTATGCAACTATGGCAGGGGAACTTTTAGCAAAGTTCCCCTGCTGCAATCAAGACTTTTACAACTTTTAAGCAAAATTCCGCTTATTTTATCATTTTATTTTTTGGAAAAAAAGCAGATTTTTATCCGCGATTTTCGGCAGAGTATTCATGAACAAATGCCGTTAATTTTTTCAGAACTTCGGGATCAACTTGCGGAAACACACCGTGTCCAAGATTAAAGATAAAGCCATTTCGTTCCATTCCCTGGTCAAGGATATCCCGAGTTTTTTCCTCAATTACATGCCATGGCGCCATCAGGACTGCAGGATCAAGATTGCCTTGAATCGCTTTCGTAATGCCTTCTTTCCTTGCCTGTTCAATCGACATTCTCCAATCGAGCCCGATAACATTAAGCGGAAGGTCATTCCAATCAAGAGCCAAATGGCTTGCGCCGACACCAAACATAATCAATGGAGCCCCGCTCTCTTTAAGTGATGCGAAAATTTTCGCCATTGCCGGTTTAATAAAAATCCGGTAGTCTTCGGCATTTAACGCGCCAACCCACGAATCAAAAATTTGAATTGCTTTTGCCCCGGCATTGATTTGCGCATTTGCATATGTAATAATCATATCCGCCAATTTATCCATTAAAACAGCCCAGGCTTTTTGTTCTGCATACATGAACGATTTGGTTTTAATATAGTTTCTTGATGGTCCTCCTTCAATTAAATAACTTGCCAAGGTAAATGGCGCGCCGGAAAAACCGATCAATGGAACCGACAATTGTTCTTCTGTTAAAAGTTTAATGGTATCTAAAACGTAAGGAACATCCTTCTCTGGATGGATTACTCCCAGTCTTTCAACATCAGCAAGCGATCGGATTGGATTGGCAATGACCGGGCCAACCCCGCCCTTTATTTCCACATCGACGCCCATCGCTGGCAACGGCGTCATAATGTCCTTATAAAGAATGGCTGCATCATTGTTGTATTGTTCAACCGGCAGGCGGGTAACATACGCACAAAGTTCCGGTTGGTGGGTAATTTCAAATAAAGAATATTTTTCTTTTATCTTTCTGTATTCCGGCTGCGACCGGCCGGCCTGACGCATATACCATACCGGGACATAGTCGGTTCTCTCCCCCCTTGCCGCTTTTAAAAATGTTTCATTTATTGCTTTTGCCATTGTAAAAATATCCACCTTTCGAGACATGTCTGCTTAACATTTTAATATAACTTTCTATAAAGTGAAACTTCTATGATAGGGATCTACATTGGCGGAGATAAGAATATGCTCGAGGTGTTGGACAGTATGGATAGTAGTATGGTTCCACTATAACGATTTTCTCCTTTGATGTATAGGGAATGAGAATAACTGTCAAAAAAAAGTCGTTTTTCCGTTTAGAATTTTTCATACTTTGGTAGGAAAAATAAGAGGATAATGCTAAGGAAAGGTTGGTGAAATGGTGTTGAATATTTACGTAACAACCGGGACATTGGAGTATTTGTCAAAGATCGTCACAAGTAATCCTGGCGAGAGGATGGTGAAAATGGCGAATGCGGATGACGCCCTGCTGCTTCACGAAACAAATGGCGAAACTGTCTTTAAAGAACCTCGAAAGTACCTGATCCTTTATTCCAAAGGAACGATTAGAGAAACGGGATTTTCCGCATTCATCCATGTTCCTGTTACCGATGAGGGACGTCCGCTTTTTGAGTATCAGTTTAAAAATAAAACAGCTTCGATTGAAGCAGAATCAGGATTTGCAGCAATCAGAGTGTTAAAGCCGTTGAATTCGCAAACCTATCTTGTTTTAACAATATGGGACACGGAACAGGCTTTTCAAAGCTGGAAGGCCTCCTCATCGTATAAGGCAAGTCTCAATTTTGCAAATGACACGGAGTCGACAGAGAAATTTTTTGCAAGTATGCCGTATGTAAAGACATACAGCATCGTTGAATAGCACAAGCTTATGGTTGTTGAACTGTAAAACCTTTCAGAATGAACTTACCTTGTTTTAGTTCTACTGAAAAAAGAATGGAGTGTTTGCTCCATTCTTTTTTTGCTTTCAAAGCCCATAAATAAATTCTGGCAGTCCCCTCACGCCTTGTAAACAATTTCATATTCTGTATTACAGCCAAACAGGGCGAATACCCAGCCCACCGCGTTTGGATATTGGAAGGAGGAGACTGTATGATTGTTGAGCTTACCGCTCTTCATTGGATTTATATTGTCTTTATCGTCTTGATCATCGGCTTTATGGTGATGAGAAGAGACACCACACTTGTTTGTATCGTAGGGATATTTTTACTCGCCCTTACCGCTACCGGATCGCTAAGCAGTTCTGTTAGCAGTATTTTTAATAGTTTTATTTATGCGATTACCGAACTGCTTTCGACCATTCTCGTGATCTCGATTATTGTTGCGATGAGCAAAACCTTAACAGCTACAGGTATTAACGATGTAATGATTTATCCGTTTACCAAACTGATCCGTAATCCCTCTCTCGCCTACTGGACAATTGGGATTCTGATGATGGTCATCTCTTGGTTTTTCTGGCCTTCACCAGCTGTTGCCCTTTTAGGCGCTGTTCTCTTACCTGTTGCGCTAAGGGCAGGCTTGCCTGCATTAGGCGTCGCAATGGCCATGAACTTATTCGGACACGGAATTGCCTTGTCAGGAGATTTTGTCATTCAAGCAGCTCCCAAATTAACAGCCGATGCGGCCGGACTTCCAATCCATAGTGTAATTAGTGCCAGCGTTCCGCTTGTCTTTATTATGGGGTTTGTTACCACTGTTGTCGCTTTTTATTTCCTAAAAAAAGATATGAAGAAAGGGCTGCTTACAAATACTTCCTATACAGCGGATGTAGAAACTTCTGAGAAGGCAGATTCCTCCGTTTCGATGACGAAAGGACAAAGACGTTTCTTTGCATTTCTTGTTCCCGTCTTATTTTTGATTGATGTAGCAGCAATGTATTTTCTCAAACTGCAAGGGGGTGACGCAACAGCGTTAATTGGCGGAACCTCGATCATTATTCTCATCTTGATTACCATGACCGGTCACAAAAACAAAGGATTAGAGCAAATGACCAACTATTTAATCGAAGGGTTTCAATTTGGCTTTAAAGTGTTCGGACCTGTTATTCCAATTGCCGCTTTCTTTTACCTTGGCGATGCTGGTTTCACTAAAATCATCGGCGATTTTCTTCCAAAAGGATCCCAAGGAATTGTCAACGACCTTGGCGTCGCCCTTGCAAATGTGGTTCCATTAAGTAAAGCGGTCGGAGCAGTGACATTAACGGCCGTAGGAGCGATTACCGGACTTGATGGTTCAGGCTTCTCAGGCATTTCTCTCGCCGGCTCCATTGCCAACTTATTTGCAATTTCCATTGGCAAAGGGGCAGCAACACTTACAGCTCTCGGGCAAATTGCGGCGATTTGGGTCGGCGGTGGAACTCTTGTCCCATGGGCGTTAATTCCGGCAGCCGCAATTTGTAATGTTGATCCGTTCGAACTTGCAAGGAGAAATCTAGTACCGGTCATTATCGGGCTTACCGTTACGACCATTGCAGCGATCTTCTTCATCTAACTGCAAAAAGAGGCTAGAGTGTACTCAGCCTCTTTTCTATGTTAAATGAAAACTCGCCGACTGGCGAGTCCCTAAGGACGAAGACAGAGGCGTAGTTGAATTTATGCGTTCAGAATTTATGGATATAAATTCTGATTAGCTAAAAAATAGTTGGCGGCGGGGTAGCGATAATGCGCAAACGGTACGCATTCATCGCCGTTTCGCCTAAATGTTTCAGCAATCGGTAATTGGCAATTGCCCCAACAGCTGCACCGATACCGGGAACGATTTGCAGCAGTTTGGCAAAGTCAATCGAATCACGGTATTCCTGCTGAAATTGGCGCCAGTCCATATCCTTCAGCACGTTTTTTTCTTCATTCCAATTTTCCACTACCGCAAGTGTCTGGTGTCGGGTTTCATCACTTGAAAAAGCAAGCTGAAAAACGTGCAAAATAAATAATCTTTCGGTATAGGCAGCCGGATCGAAGCCATAAATGGAGGAAATTTCAAACAGCAGCTTCATTTTTATCGACAACAGTAGCGGGAAATCCGCAAGACCAGCCAGGATTCCCCCTGCACCCGTTCCTGCACCCTCAATGGCTGCCATTTTTTGATATACGGTAATTTTTCTTCGTACTGCTTCATCTTTTTCGGCAAGGGTCACAGCCTTGAACTTCTCTTGTTTAGTTGTAACTTGCGATCCAAACAAAGTCGCTTTAACCATAGCTTTCACGCTTTCTGTCAGCACAGCATGAACCTTGTCAGGAACCCAATCATTGATTTGCTGCTGTGTTTTTTTCGATAATCGCTGAAAAATGCCCGACCGCTTCGTGATTCTTCTCTTCCACGCTTCAACCTCTTCATAAACCTTTAAATCGTAATCCTGCACCTTTTTCACCCCCATTTTAAAAAGCTCGTGAACTGCATGCTGTTAGCGCTGTTTGCTAATTCTCCCTTTGCTGTAGATAAAAACGAAAAACCAGACAAACCCTGCTCCCGCTAGTAATTCGATCCCTGCCGGCAGCCAGTCCCCTTTTAGACTAATCAAAACGGCAAACAGAAGCGTCTGCAGCCCCAGTAATATCGCCAAAAGCGATGAAAAGGCGTTTGTCTTGTATTGCGTTGGAACTGGATACAAATCAACCCACAGTTTATTTTGATGATGCTTCCATAAAGGCAGCAATTGAAACCCGGTTAAATACATAAACAAAATAGCCAACACAATTTGCAAGAGGCCGAAAGAGAAAAAGTACAGTGCCAGGCCGCAAATGATGGTCAGCCGCAGAAAAAGCCCAAGATAATCCCCGGATCGCAAAAAAGTTCTTGAAAATAAAAACAAATAGGTTTGCCTTCGTGAAAAGGAAATCCGTCCAAGCAGGAAGTCCAACCATTTTCTTCTCTTTACGGGATCTTTCAACATCGGGACATCGGTAAACAAGTTGGCCAGCTTATAAAACGAATTCATTCGTTTTTCTTCGTCATGGATAAGTGTCCCCCATTTTAATCCTCTTCGTTCTGTTCGTGACTTAAAAAAATAATAATAAAAAAACATCAATGCTGCTAAAATCAAAAGAAAGAAAAAATTGGCCTGTTTAAATAACAAAAAGGTAAAAATCCCATTTAACAAAAAACGAACTGCCCGATCCCAAGTATGAACTGCCGTGTCAAGCTCAAATTGAATCCGCCAGCTCACGACCAAGTTCCATGCTTTCAGTACAACCAAAACAGCAAAAAACGGCAAGAACAAGCGAAATCCCAGACGGTTGACATGGGCATACATCGGCATTAAAACAGCTAGCACAAGTAGAAGGATATAGGATTGAAACATGAGACTAACCAATCCGGAACGATAAAAATAAGGCTTCATTTTTGTTTCAAGCGGCAATAAAAACACTTTGTCCGCTTCCAATAAGAAAGTGTAAACCGGACTGTAGGCTAAAAACAAGGCCGTGACTGCCGCCATAATCCATTCAACCGGAAAGCCTGGCTGCAGTCCAGTAATCCAATTTTGATAAAAAAACCCGGCTGCACCGATCAAAAAAAGCATGACAACGACTAAATGGCCATTAAAAATATAACGCAAATACCTTCCCAAATCTTTTGTGCGCCGGCCTGCCCTCATGGTCCAAAGTTTTTTTTCATCAAACATAATTTTCTTCCTTCGTCAGCTGAATATACAAGTCATCCAAAGAAGCACCCGGCATTGAAAACTGCTTCTTTAACTCCGCCATCGTCCCCTCAGCCCTTATTTTTCCCTCATGTAGAATAATGAAACGATCACAATATTTTTCTGCCGTTGCAAGAATATGGGTTGACATCAAAATTCCAGCACCCTTTTCCTTCATTTTCTTCAATAAATCAAGAAGGGATTGAATTCCAAGCGGATCCAAACCGACAAATGGTTCATCAATAATGTACAACGGCGGTTGTACGAGAAAGGCACACATAATCATTACCTTTTGCTTCATTCCTTTTGAAAAATGAGCAGGAAACCAGCTTAAACGCTTTTCCATCCGAAACTCCGCCAACAAGGATGATATGCGTTGATTAAAGACGTCTTCATCAAGTCCATACGCCATGGCAGTCAATCGTAAATGTTCCTCAAGCGTTAGTTCATCGTATAAAACAGGAGTTTCAGGTATATAGGTAAATAATTTACGGTACCCCTCTTTGTCCTCTTGGAATGTTTTCCCGTTTAGCTTAACCGTTCCCCGCTGCGGCTCCATCAGCCCGATCATATGCTTGATTGTCGTGCTTTTTCCCGCGCCGTTTAAGCCGATTAAACCTACGATTTCTCTCTCATTGATTTCAAACGAAACATCTTTTAAAACAGGGTTTCTTGTATAACCGCCAGTCACATTTTCAATCGATACTAAAGGCATCCTAAAACGTCCTTCCAAACTTGATTTGCTTTTATTTTACCAATTGCACCGCATAAAATAAAATGAAAGCTCGTTTGAGCGGAAATACAAAGCTGATATAAAATTTTTAAATTATGGAGTATATTCTTTTACCAATCGGACATGATAATCTTCGAAGGGGAAAACAAGCGATGATGAAAATCATCAGCAATTGAAATGAGGTGTCTGTGGCAGACAAGGATCATTCAATTCATTCGCTTTTAGACGTTTACCTTAAGGGGATGGTTGTTTTGCACAACGCATATAACCATTTTGATGTTCAGATAACACCAGACTGTTTATTGAGAGAATAAACGGCTTCATTACTTGAAATGAGGTGTTTATCAAAGATCCATCAACCGCTTTTCATGTACCAAAACGATAAATGAATACTCACCGATCGGCAAGTCCATAAGGACAGCACAGACGGCAAAGTTACATTTATCTTTTAACTGAAAAAGAATTGGGGATGGTCAGTTTGAACAAAGTCACTCTTTACCGAACACTACCATAACAAATGAGGTGTTTGTCAAAGAAAGAGACCTGTAAAGAACGTTTTCCTAGAAGCATTTCCCCTTCAAAAGGGCAGGATTCCACGCGGATCCTGCCTTTCCTTTTTTTATAACCATGATTATGGTAAAATATATATAAAAAGAAAGGACGGAAAAACGATGAACGATTGCATTTTTTGTAAAATTATTCATGGTGACATTCCGGCAGCGAAAGTATATGAAAACGAGCATGTACTAGCTTTCTTGGATATTAGCCAAGTGACAAAAGGCCACACTTTGGTCATACCAAAAATACATAAGGAAAATTTGTTTGAACTGACTCCGGAAATCGCAAAAAACCTTTTTGAAGCGGTTCCCGTCATTGCCAACGCTTTGAAAGCAGAATTCAATCCTGTTGGCCTTAATGCCGTGAACAACAATGGAGAACAGGCGGGGCAGTCCGTCTTCCATTTTCACTTACATTTAATTCCGCGCTATGGGAAAGGTGACGGTTTTGGTGCCGTATGGAAAAATAATCAGGCTGATTATACATCGAAACAGCTGCAGCAAATCGCCCAAGGCATCAGCAAGCACGTATCACCGAATTAACAGAAGCGTATTTCCAACGCTCAGATTGTATGCTATAATAACGACAAGATTTCGCTGCAGGCAATGAGTGCACTGCAGGAAATACACATTAGCTGAGATCAGCAGAGGAGAGATGAGAAATGAATACAAAGAACCTTGTAGCCCTTTCACTTTTGGTTGGAATGGGAGCTGTTTTACACGCGGTGATTCCGCCGATTTTTCTTGGAATGAAGCCCGATATGATGCTGACAATGATGTTTTTAGGAATCATTCTTTTCCCGGAGATAAAAAGCGTTGGACTTTTAGCGATTGTCACTGGCATTATATCTGGTTTGACAACGACCTTCCCTGGCGGACAGATTCCGAACATGATTGACAAACCTGTAACTGCTTTACTGTTTTTTGGTTTATTTTTAGCTCTAAAAAAATTCCGGAATTCGCTTGTAAGCATTGCGGTTCTGACAGCTATCGGGACGTTAATTTCAGGAGCAGCATTTTTAACATCGGCTTATTTCATCGTCGGGTTGCCTGGTCCATTTACAGGCTTGTTCGCAGCAGTTGTCCTGCCAGCAGCAGCGTTTAACACTGTTGCCATGGTGATCATTTATCCGATTGCTCTATCAATTGTGAAACGGACGAAACTGGGGTCACAAAAACTCGTCCCAACAAAGAAAGTTTCCTAATAACAGAACCCTTTAAGGGTTCTTTTTCTTATTAGGAACCCACTATGTTTCATGCTTTACAAATTCCCAGAAAGCACTAAACCCAATAAAAAGAAGAAAATACACCCACTGCCCAAAGTTATCATCTGCTTCTTCACAATATGTTTTGGCGGATAAGCTCCCGGTTTTCGGTATTGCGCAAAAAGGCGAACCGTACCAAGAAACAGCAGAAAACTTAGCAGCCAAACTGCACTCAGCATGACACTCAAAGACTGCTCACTCCTATCCCGTTGTTAATCCATTTATATGTAACACATTACATCATATGTACAATCGAGTAACTTCAAGAACGGTTAACATCATTTTCGAAAAGGTGGAAATATTCCCGCAAACTATTTATGATAATAATGCATACATTTTTCATCTTCGACCCACTGTTAACATGAATCGTTAGGAAAACATTTTCTAAAAATTTTGTAAATTTATATCTTTATTAATTTTTGTTTTATTGGCATAATGATAATAGAGAAATAGAAAAGTAGGTGAAATTGGGAATGTCGGAAAAAAATTATTCATTGAAAGAAGCGATGCTTTTTAGCCAGAGAATTGCCCAATTAAGCAAGGCTCTTTGGAAATCGATCGAAAAGGATTGGCAACAATGGATTAAACCGTTTGACTTAAATATCAATGAACACCATATCCTTTGGATTGCCTATCACTTAAACGGCGCCTCCATTTCGGATGTGGCTAAATTTGGTGTCATGCATGTTTCCACTGCCTTCAACTTTTCTAAAAAGCTAGAAGAACGCGGCTTGCTTACGTTTTCAAAAAAAGAAAATGATAAGCGGAACACGTATATTCAGTTAACGGATGAAGGAGAAACAATTTTACTTCAATTAATGGAAAACTATAACCCTGACAACAATGCTGCTTTTACAGGGGCGTTACCACTTCGCGACCTGTACGGGAAATTCCCGGAAATTATCGAAATGATGGCAATTGTCCGCAATATCTATGGAGAAGATTTCATGGAAA
>JAKACS010000726.1 GCA_021821235.1 Bacillota bacterium | reverse complement strand
TTGCTTTCAATTCGGTAATAAAAAAGGCAATGAAAAAGATCGCAAAACTGGCAAATAAACTAATAATCTGCACGGAATCCCATTTATACTGTTTGCCGCCAAGCTCGAGAGCAAACATCAGGCTGATAACTGAAATCACGAGGGTAATTGCACCAAGCCAGTCAATTTTTTGCTTTGAGTGTTGAAGCGATTCATGGTAAAAGCGTACAATTAGGAACAATGAAACAATTCCAATCGGCACATTAACATAAAAGACCCAGTGCCAGCTAATATAATCAGTGATGTAGGCACCAAGCAGCGGCCCAAGCACGCTCGATGCACCGAAAACCGCGCCAAGCAATCCAGTCATTTTCCCGCGTTGTTCCGGTGGGAAGATATCGAAGACAATGGTAAAAGCGATCGGCATCAGTGCCCCGCCGCCAATCCCTTGGATTGCCCGGTAAATACTGAGTTGTTCAATGGTCTGAGCAAGACCGCTTAAGGCAGAGCCGATCAAGAAGACGGCCAAGCCAAAAAGGAAAAATCGTTTCCGTCCATACATGTCGGACAGTTTTCCGAAAATCGGCATCCCAGCCATAACTGCGACCATATAGGCAGAAGTCACCCAAATAAATTTGTCAAAGCCGCCTAGATCAGAAACAATGGTTCCCATTGCAGTTGCTACAATGGTATTATCCATAGCCGACATCAGAATTGCCAGCAATAAACCAGTAACAACCAATTTCAGATTATTGTCCTTTTTAATCATTTTTCAAACCCCTTTGCGAAGGAAGGAGGGCTTCCTTTACAGCTCATTTTTTTTTGTTAAAATAAACATAAGTATCTTGATGGTCAAGATAAAAATAGTTTAAGAGAAAGGATTGGCTTTTGTCAATGGAAATCGCAAATCATCCGGAACCAAGCCATGATGTAATCAAGAATTTACGAAAACTTAGCACGCGGATGGTTCTGTTTCAGCAGTTTGCGGCCCATTCGCTTGGGCTTGCCCATACTGATTTTAAAACAGCCGATATTTTAAATGAAACCGGTCCGATTACGGCTGGGGAGCTGGCGAAGATAACTGGTTTAACAACTGGTTCCGTAACCGCTTTGATTGATCGCCTCGAACAAGCAGATCTAGTGAAACGGGAGAAAGATCCAAACGACCGCCGCAGGGTGATGATTGTGCCAGTAAAAGACAAACAACCGCTGATTCGGCAGCATTTTTTGCCGTTAAATAACGCGATGACCGAGCTCTGTTCCCACTATAGTGAAGGTGAATTGGCTTTAATCAATGAGTTTATTGTGCAAACAAGCGCCATCCACGAAAGAGAAATTCTGCGGCTTAGCGAGTCCGATGCAGAATAATGAACAAGTTTTGTGGGAAAATATCCATGCTTTCATGTGAGTTTTTGAAGGAGGAATCAAGAATGGAAAGCACCCATGAATTTGTAGAGAAATTGCACGAAAACCAAAGAAAGGCAGAAAAAAACAAAAAAACGCAAGGCCAGCAAAATGCCCCAAGCAAGAAGCTGCCAAACAAGCAGCATAACCAAGGTTTTTAAGTAAAGGAAACAGCATCGGAGGAAAAATACCGATGCTGTTTTTTTCCATGAGCAGACTTTTAAAATGGATGTTCAATACGACTTTTGAACATCTTTTTGATGATAAATTAAGCTTTCAACACATCGTGATCGACATAGCGTTCGCCATTGATTTCGCTGATGACGTTGATCGCGACTTTCGCACCATCGCCAGCGGTAATAATCGTATGTACACTCACACCTGCAATCGTTCCCGCTGCCCACACTCCTTCAACACTTGTTTTACCGGCTGCATCCACGTCGATAATCGTTTTCACACGAGGCTCTGTTCCTGCTTTTGTTTGCAAGCCGATTTTTTCAGCCAAGTCTGCAGCAAATCCTGTTGCCAGAATCACATATTTTGCCTCATATTGCTCGTCATCCGTTTCGATTTTGAAGCCTGCATCCGTTTTTGCTACATTCGTAACCGTCGCTGCAACGATTTCTGCACCAAACTTACTTGCTTGCTTTTTGCCTGTTTCAACCAGATCCGGACCGCTGATTTCCATCGCACCA
This sequence comes from Bacillota bacterium, assembly GCA_021821235.1. The sequence continues at coordinate 524 of JAKACS010000726.1, read as the reverse complement.
TAGTGATTTTCAAGCCATGCCCGTTTTGTAACCGTTTTATCATTATCGATTACAAGAGTCTTTTTTCCAGCCTTTGCGGTAAACAATGCAGCACTTGCACCCGCAGGTCCTGCACCAACAATTACTACATCATACATTTTATTTCCCTCCATTATATTCTTTAAAATCATTCTAAATAACAGTATAGCGCACGAAGAAAATAATGTAAAAAAATACGATCAAGGATCGGTGAGTTTTTTCATCTGTAGAAGATGACGTTTCCTTAGTTTATCCACGAACTTTTTTAGTGTATTGTGTTCGCTGAAAAAGTTGGTTCCAAGTACAAGTACGAAGACCCGCGAAATACGGATAAACCGGGAAATTCCGCGGATAAAAGAAAAAAACCCACGGATAAAAGATAGATTCCCGCGGATAAAAAGAAAAATCCGCGGATAAACGGTGATTTTCCGCGGATAAGCAGAACCAGTCCGCGGAAAAAGTCTGTTCCAAGTACGAAGACCCGCGAAATACGGATAAACCGGGAA
>JAKACS010000725.1 GCA_021821235.1 Bacillota bacterium | reverse complement strand
ATTTAACTCAAGGTGATGTCGATGTAGCATTTATTATTGACACAGAGAGAAAATATGAGGGGATTTACTTTGAGGAATTAGTCAATGAACCAATGATGTTTATTTCCTCTGATTTTCTTTCTTTGGAAGAAGCAGATTCTCTTTATAATCGTGTGTACCTTTTTACTGAAGAAGGATGTATTTATCGAAGAACATTTATGGAATTACTTTCAGCAACAATGTATGGGGATCAAAAAAATATTCATGGAATCGAATTTTGGAATATAGACGCTTTAAAGGAGTGCGTAATTTATGGAATAGGGGTATCGGTATTGCCCTATATTGCAGTAAAAAAAGAAATTATAGAGAATAAAATTTTTGCTCAAGAAATTCCAGTAGACAAAAAGATTTCAACCTATTTAGCTTACCATGAAGAAAAATGGTTATCTCCATCGTTAAAGTCTTTCCTTGAAATAGTAAGAAATTACAAAGATGAATGGAGATTCCATGAGAAAAATAGAAGTAAAGAAATTCAAGTTGGATTTTGGTAACAGTTCAATATCCTTAAAGAAAACATCACATCAAAATTAAAGGACTCCTTTAAAACAATCGGATTATCGGGTATATAAGAAAAAGTAAAAAGGATAAGCGGTACAGTTAAATTTTGTTTCAGATGTATTGTGCAATTGAAAAATGCAGAGTTGTGCAGCGGGAATGCAGAGGATGGCAACTTGATATGGAGCCTCTCCGGGCATGAGTTCCAAGCCAGAAAACCAGCATTATCAAGGGCTGGATTCGCCTAACAAGCTACCATGCCCGCCTCTCCATGTAAAGTTGGGCTACGCCAAATTCTCTGCAACATTGTGGATTTTTATTTGCAAAAAACATGTTCTCCCTTCAATAGAGCCTTGTATATCTCAAAATAACAATCGAATAGTTCGCTTAGCTTGGCAATAAGTTCATCTTTTTTATTTGTTGAACAACGATAATACAAGATATACCGATGACCCCCACATTACTAAAACAGAAATTTTATTTAATATCATCATAAAGTGTCCGGACTTATCAAGTTTGCCACTCATTCGCCCAATTAGTGAGAGTCCAAAAAACCAAGCCCAAGAAACTAAAATACATGCAGCTGAAAAGTTTACCTTTTCTTCTGCTTGATATTTTAATGAACTTGTTCCACTTACACCGACAGTATCCTTGATTGCACGTGGGTTCAATAGCATTATAGCTACATTAAGTCATGAACAAATGTTGCAAAGCTCGAATTTTGAAAAACCCTTGCTGATATGCAAGGGTTTTTCAGTTTGTGACAAAGATATTCTTTTATTGATTCGCTTTCTTAACCCACTCTGCAACCGTAACAGTTCGCTTTGCTTGATGTTTTACGGCTGCTTGAACATCTTCAATCATATTTCCATCTTGACCCACCGTTACACTTGTACCATATGGGTTTCCTCCGGCACCAAAGAGTACGGGATCCGTATAACCAGGAGTTGCGATGATGGCACCCCAATGCATCATTGAAGTATACAATGATAATAGGGTTGCTTCTTGTCCACCATGAGGGTTTTGCGCAGATGTCATCGCACTTACTACTTTGTTGACTGTTTTACCTGTCGCCCACAATCCGCCTTGGATATCAAGGAATTGCTTCATTTGCGATGGCATGTTTCCGAATCTTGTTGGAACGCTAAATATGATTGCGTCTGCCCATTCAATATCGTCTCCAGTTGCGACTGGGACATCTTTGGTTGCTTTCACCGTTGATTTCCATACTTCATTTCCCGCTATGACGGATTCCGGTGCCAATTCTTGAACTTTTAAGATTCTTACCTCAGCCCCAGCTTCTTTTGCTCCTTCTTCCGCCCATTTTGCTAGTTGATAGTTGGTACCACCCATACTGTAAAAAATTACTGCCAATTTAACATTTGTCATTTTTTCCGTCTCCTTTTCAGATGAATTTCCAAATAACTTGGATAACAAACCCATTTCGTACACCATCCTATTATTTATTTCTTTTCAATTTTTATTCAGCTTGTTTTTTCATTTCTAAAATTAAGATATGTGAAGTTTTTACTACTTCAATTGAAATATCTTCTTCCACGATTTCCATTCCATCTTTATCAGACAAGTGAATGTCATTAATCACTGAAGTTCCTTCTACAAGAACTACATAAGCCTGCCTGCCTTCATTAACTGGGAAGTTACTATCTTTTCCTTGATCTAATTCCAAAGAATAAATATTAACATCTTGAAAAATTTTAATTTAAGAATTTTTAATTCGAGATATTTTAAAATAAAAAAGTATCTAAAGCATATTGACCAGGACCGATTAAAGCAATACCGATAGCAACTGCAAGTAAAGTTAGGTTATATTCATATCCATTTGAAGTTGCCCATATTCCATTTGAACCATGCACCTTTACGATAGCCATTACCATTGTTCCTGCAATTATAATCCCTGCAAGTGGGGTTAATAAACCTAAAGCAAATAAAATTCCTCCAATAAGTTCTGCTAATCCTGCAAAAAGAGCCATGGTTACTCCAGGTTTCATACCAATTGATTCAAACCAGCCTCCTGTACCCTTTAAACCATATCCACCAAACCATCCAAA
>JAKACS010000724.1 GCA_021821235.1 Bacillota bacterium | reverse complement strand
GGAATATGGTGGGACACGGTTCCTGTCCCCGCGTCCCTCGAAGTTATAAGTTATAATAGGTGGGACGATTTTGAAGCTAAAATCAGATAATTACATTTACGAGGTGATAGGAAGATGAAGAAAATAGTGATTTACTCTTATAACTTAGACAGAATTTCAACTAGGATGGCTAAAGATTTCGGAAGGATTCCAAAGGGCCATGAAGATCAATATGCATATACACTTTCTTCAATGGAAGGGAATTTGCTGAAACTTCATCGCCAAGATCCCAGTCGAACAGGTTGGCATGCATTAACTGCTATTCGAATGGCATTACTAACGATTGACGCTTATCTCAAACAAGTAGAGAACGATTTCAGTCATCATGTGACTCCGGAAAATCAGTCTTTTTTATATGGACTTCTAATGAGCTTTGATCCCTATACCAATAACGAACTTTACGAAATACTAATGGAAAAAAACCCTGATTTTGAGTCTCGAGAATATTTTGGTACATTCATTAAATGCTTGTTAAGAATTGAAAAATCCATTGAACTTTGGACAAAAAGATCGGGGCAAAACGGGTATTTTGTGTTTATTGAAAACCATATGGGTCATTTGATTGATCAGGATGATAAAATGAATTTTTCTATTATGGTTCCACTTGTTGACTCGAGAGATTAACTAGAATTCTCCATTGGAAAAACCGCAACTAAAATAGTTTTCCGTATTTCCGTTTGTTTTGTAAACGTTTTAAGTTATTCAGCCGATATATTTACTGTCAATCGGTCGAATAATTTTCTTCAAAGGAGAGTCAGCCAGGTGAAATCGCTAAAAGGAAAGTTAATCAGTATGTCTTTGTTATTGCTAGCTATTCCTAGTCTCATTATAGGAACGGTTGGGTATGTTACTGCCAAAAATAGTCTTAATGAACTTGGGCAAACGAATTTAAAAAACGGTGTTGAGATGGCCATTCAAATGATTGATTCACTCGATCAAGAAGTAAAAGCAGGGAATGTTTCCATAGAAGAGGCTCAAGAGAGAGTAAAAACGTATTTAATCGGACCTAAAATTGGAGATGGGAAAAGGGAAATTCACACTCCGATAGACATAGGTGAAAACGGATATTTCCTTGTCTACGATGAACAAGGCCTTGAAGTTGCACACCCTACAATTGAAGGGGAAAATGTCTGGGAAACAAAGGACGTTGATGGAAACCTTATTGTACAGGAACAAATTAAAGTGGGAAAAGCAGGGGGCGGATTTTATTCATACAAATGGGCTCTGCCTAATGACCCAGATAAAGTAGCCGAGAAAATAACCTACAGTGAGCTGGAACCTAATTGGGGTTGGATTGTCAGTGCCGGCACTTATAAGAAGGATTTTAATGCTGGGGCAACTCACCTTCTTACATTGCTGGGAATTACCCTTGGTGTTGCTTTACTCATTGGCAGCATCATCACCTATTTATTTTCCAAGCATCTTGCAGATCCAATCATTGCCATTACAAATCAGGTGAACGAGGTGGCAGAGGGCAATCTTGCTATAGAAATAAAGGAGATGAAACGGAAGGATGAGATCGGTTCACTTGTGACGGGATTCTCCCTGATGATCACTAGCCTGAAGGGATTGATCGGAAAAGTAGAACAATCCATATCCGAAATCAGTCTAACCTCTGATAACCTGAGTGCCATTTCTGAAGAGACAACTGCATCAGGGGAAGAAATCGGACGGGCCATCGAAGAAATTTCTAGAGGGTCGATTCAACAAGCATCCGAGACAGAAGAAACAAACCAAATTACCTTATCATTAGCCTCACAAATTGAAAACTTAAATACAAAAAACAATCATATGTTATTTGCTTCAAAGGACGCTCAAAACTCAAATACAACTGGTTTGGCATCTGTAGAACAGTTAAAATCGACTTCTCAGCAAAGTCATGTGCTAATTTTTGGAGTTCAAGAAGTCATTACCGGACTTTTAAATAAAGTAAAAGACATCGAAACGATTCTTGGAACGATCAATGAAATTTCAGCTCAAACCAATTTATTAGCTTTAAACGCAAGTATTGAAGCTGCTCGAGCTGGTGAACACGGGAAAGGATTTGCGGTCGTAGCCGAAGAAGTAAGAAAACTGGCAGAACAAACATCATCTGCAACAGAAAATGTCAGGCTAACATTAGCAGGCATTAAAAATGAAACAAGTATTGTTAACAAAGAAATGGAAAAGACAGCTGAGATAGTCAGTGAACAAAATGATGCCGTAAAAGGTACCGAAGCTGCATTTAAAATGATTGCTAACTCAATAGATAAAATTAATCAGGCAATCGAGGAAGTTAATGACGAAATGAAAGATCTTACTTCGGCTAAAGAGCAATTTACAACTTCGATCGAGCAAATAGCAGCGATTAGCCAGCAAACTGCCGCTTCTACGGAAGAGGTAACTGCATCAGTGGAAGAGCAGCAAAACGCAATTCAAGTCGTATCACAGTCAGCCTTATCGTTAAACGACGAAATTTCCGATTTAAAAAAGGCAATAAAGTATTTCAAACTATAGAATCAACAAAAGAGACAGCTAATTAGCTGTCTTTTTTGGTTGATGTCAATTTAAGACTAATAGTTACCTA
>JAKACS010000723.1 GCA_021821235.1 Bacillota bacterium | reverse complement strand
ATAGCGATAGCCGTCCACAACAATTAAAATTTTCGGTTCGATTTGCTTGAATCGCTCGATGACACTCATCAAGCCAAATTCAGGAGCACAGCTTGACCATACGGCTCCAATGCTTGCACAGGCCAAAAACGCCGTTAACGTTTCATGAATATTCGATGCATAGGCCACAACACGGTCGCCGCGCTTTACTCCTGCTGATCGCAAATAGCGGGCAATCGCTGCGGTATTTCTCTTCAATTCGCTCCAATCCAGTTCCCCTTGTGGGCGGATTTCCGACTGGTAGATCACTGCCGGTTTTCCTGCTTGTTCATGTCGAAAAATTTGCTCGGCATAATTGACTGTTGCGCCGTTAAACCATTGTGCTCCCGGCATCTTTCGACTGCTTAGAACGGTCCTGTATGGCGTATGTGCCTTGATATCAAAAAAATGCCAAACGGCTGACCAAAATTCCTCAATATCGGTCACAGACCATTCCCACAATTGGTCATAAGTATGAAATTGAAGCCCCCGCACCTCTTTCAGCCAAGCGATAAACTGTGCCATATTGGTATTTCCTTGGAATTCCTTTGATGGCTGCCATAACAATTTTCCTTCCATCCTTTCTGCCGTCACTCCTCTATCCCCTTTTCACTTTCATGTTAAAGCCTCTATTATTATCATATACGAGTTAGAAAGGGAAATTTCCTGCTTTTTAAAGGATGTGAATTTTCTCATCATTATTTTTTATTTTTCCAATCAATTATTAATGAAACAAATGCAACATCGTTATAAAATAAAACTATAAGAGGTTACAATATGTATGAAGTAAGAGTAGATATTCGTTATAATAAAACTATAAACACAACCGTTCTACACCCGCACTTTTTTAGCACAGGAAAAGTGAAGAGGTATTGTTATAGCTGAAAAAAGCATTCAAGAGGGGATTTACAGATGAACAAAAGAAAAAAATATCGTTTTTTTCAAAGAATTGGAAGGGCTTTTAAATTAAACTTTATTAAGCTGCTCCGTTCCCCAGGCGGCGCGAAAAAGGTATCGCTTGGTTTTGCCTTAGGATTTGGGCTGGAGATGTTGGTGATTTCGACAGCATCGCTTGTCTATATTGTCTTTATTCCGATTGTCCGGCTTGCAAAGGGTTCACTGCCTGCGGCGATTATTGGCAATGTCATCGGCAAACTTACTTTTCTGCCTGTTATTCTTTTGCCGATTGCAAAAACAATTGGCAAAGCAGTCTACCCGATCAATGTGAAAATAAACAGTCAAGGGTCCTCCTTTTCGTTCCAAAAATTACTGCAAGGTGATTTGGGCACACTTAGCAGTCTTCTGCACGGCAGCATTAATGTTTTAATTGGCATGACCATTCTCGGTACCATTCTTGGGTTTATTTCCTACTTCATTGTTCATTATTTTTACGAAAAGGAAAAGGCAAAACGAATGAAAAAAAATCGCGAAAAGCACGCAATCAGCGAAAATTCTGCTAATAAGAATTTTGTTTAAAAAAAGGCGTTTACTCAAAAGAGTGAAACGCCTGCTCTATTTGTACGCCTGTCTCTTCCCAGTCCTTGCATACATCGATCCATTCTTTAGCCCGGGAGAATTGAAACAGTTCTGGAATCGTTAATTCAATCGCAGAATTTGAACTGCCGCAGGCCGGGAACACTGTATCAAATCGTTTTAGGGAAATATCCAAGTAAACTTCAAGCCCATTCGTTAAGCCAAACGGACAAACGCCGCCGATTTGGTGTCCGGTTTGCTGAAAAACTTCCTCAGGTGCGAGCATTCGAGCCTTAAAACCAAAAAAATGGCGGAACTTCTTATTGTCAATTTTGCTATCTCCAGCCGCTACAAGCAAGATCGCTTTGTCATCTGCTCCTCTGAATGAAAGCGTCTTGGCAATTCGCGCCGGAATGACTCCAATCGTTTCAGCTGCCTCTTCTACTGTTGCACTTGATGTGTCAAACTCCATGATGTCAGCCACTCGATCCCATTGCTGAAAATAGCTTTTCACATTCTCAATCGACATATTCTTCATCCTTTATCTATTTATTTAGTAGCATTATACCAAACTTTATTGATTAAACGCGACAAGGCAATATATGATTAACAGAGTACAAGGCGCGGAAAATTCGTGAACGGTTCCACCACGTAACCATTTAACATTTCCTAGACGATGAAAAAGCCGCGCTTTTTTTAAAAAAGTACGGCTTTTTCTTAGAGAATTATTGTTTTACAGCAAATTTTGCTTTTGCTTCAATGCGGCGGCGATGCAAGATAGGCTCTGTGTAGCCGTTTGGCTGATCGTATCCTTGGAACACAAGATCGCACGCAGCCTGGAATGCAACCGAATCATCGTAGTTGGCTGCCATTGGCCGGTATGCTGGGTCGTCAGCATTCTGCTCGTCAACTACTTTTGCCATCCGCTTTAGCGTCTCCAATACTTGTTTTTTTGTGCAAATTCCGTGATGCAGCCAGTTCGCCATATGCTGGCTGGAAATTCTTAATGTTGCCCGGTCTTCCATCAAACCGATATTATTAATATCCGGAACCTTTGAACAGCCAACCCCCTGCTCTACCCAGCGGACAACATAGCCGAGAATTCCTTGAGCATTG
>JAKACS010000722.1 GCA_021821235.1 Bacillota bacterium | reverse complement strand
AACTTGGACGGACCTAAGCCGAGGGAACCTGAAAATGGTTAATCGGGAGAAGGGCTCGGGAGCAAGGATTCTCCTTGATGAACAGCTGAGGATCAATGGGATTGCTCCAAGGATGATTAAGGGGTATGAGCATGAAGAAACCAACCATTTAAGTGTGGCATCGGCAATTTCCGCTGGAATGGCTGATGTAGGAATTGGCAATGAAAAAGCGGCAAAAATCGTTGGAATTGATTTTGTGCCATTAATTACGGAACGTTATGACCTCGTTATGTTAAAAAATCGTTCTTCTGAAAACTTGATCAGCGCGGTAAGAGAAATTTTATCGTCGCAGCAGTTTCAGGCGGAGATTCATTCGCTCGGTGATTATGATACATCTGAGACAGGTAAGACCATTTATGAAACGGATTAAGAAGCTAAAGTAACGATCAAAAACGCTTGAATGGCTCCAAGCGTTTTTGTATTTTTTTCATAATATTAACTAATTTCGTATACCAGCCATTCTGAAAGTTGCCCGCCCATTTTATTGTAGAGAGATTGGGCAATGATATTATCTTTGGCTGTTTCCCAGGTCATCGATGCAAAATCATTTTCACGTATGTATTGGAGACAAGTTTGAAACAATTGCTCTCCGACTTTTTTTTCTCTTGCATTTGGCTCTACAAAAAGATCATTCAAGATCGCCTGCCTTTTTACCTTAAGGGTGCTAAATGTGAAATACACTGTTGAAAACCCAATTAATTTTCCACTTTCCTCAGCTACAAATTGTATTCCAGCGGAAGGATTTTCAAGTAAATGCTGAATCAATTTTTTTACATTCCCTTCTTCGGGTTCAGGCTGTTTGTAAAAATCAACGATATATTGCATCATTAAATTGGATAAATGTGGAACATCATCCACTCTGGCTTGACGAATAATCATGTAAATCCCCCTGTTCTATTTGCTAAATAAATTTAATATTCTAAAATTTTCTTTGCATAATCTGAAAAGTCTGCAAGGTGGTTTTCAATGATTTGTATGAGAATATCGAGATTTATTGTCTGGTAGTCATGCACTGCGATATTCCGGAATCCAACCATTGCTTTAAGCTGTTTTGCCATATTTTCTTCAATGATCAAATGAGATTGAAGTAAATCAAAAGCATCACGGCTTGTCTGTGGAAGCCCAAGGCGCTTTTCTGCTATCACATGCATTGCTAAATCAATCGATGCCTCACAGGCACGTTGGATATTTAAGATAATGGAATCTTGTTTTGTATAATCTTTTAAATTAGCTGAGTCATTTGCATAAACATCTTTAATTCGAATAATACACCGTTCGATCACGTTTATTTTGTTAAGAATGACATCATTTTTCATAAATTGCTCCGCTTTCTTGAATTTTGGTAAGAATAACTTCCCGTTCTTCGTTCAATTTGGCGTACATGCTTAAAGCAGTCATTTGCTGATTTTTCAATAGGATTTCGTCTTTTGCAAAAATCACGATGCCAGTGGTGTAAATTTGTACTTTAAAAACGGTGGAAGCTGATCTCAGATCAACTAAATCAACGTCCATTTTAAGAATGTCTGCCAATTCTTGTGCAATTAGAAAAATTTCATATGGAGAAAAAGTAGTTTCTTGGTTATAAAAAGCAATATCAAGATCACTATTCTGATGCATGGTATTTTTCGCGTATGAACCAAAAACAATAAGATAGGAAGGATTCAGCTTGGATAATAGAAAATCACGAATCTTTTTTTCGACTTTAGGATCCATAAAAGACCACCTTCCTTTTACAAATTATTTATGTGAAGAAAGTAACTTCTCCCACTCCTCGATTGATAGCTTGGCAGTGTTGTGCTTAAGTTCATCAGGAACTTCAACAAAGCACATTAATTCTAAACTATTTCCATCAGGATCGTTAAAATAAACGGAACCATTCCCTTGATTGGGGCGGATGAAGGGTTTAACAGAGGTTCTCCCGCCGAAAGGGCGAGGCTCAATTTTCAGCGATTCCAGCCACACTAAAGATTCTTTTAAATCCGCATAAGATACCCGAAAAGCGATATGCCTTAAGGAAGGATGGTAGGGTGTTTGATACTTTTCTCCTTCCCATAAGCCTAACCAGCTTTTCCCCTCTTCAATCCAAAAGAAAGCAATATCTTCATCTCGCCAAGCTAAGCGCAAACCCAGCTTTCGATAAAAATCAATGGAAACAGTTAAATCTTTAACAGGCAGATGGGCTTCGTACAAACCTTTTATCAATTTTCTCCCGCCTTTCACCATACTCATTACATATTTCTCCGGAGTAGGCTTTAAATCCTTTTTTGCGACTCGCTCTTTGTTTTTCTTTTCCGGTAAAACTTCTGCTCAAGAAAATTTCCAAGCCAAGCGCCAAGTATGCCAAACAAGATTCCGTTAAATACAGGAAAATCGAAAAGGCGAGATAAAAACTTGAGGTGATGCCAGTACAGACCCAAGTTCATGCCAATGGCCAAGCCTAAAAACAGTCCAGAAAGGTAGGTTCTGGTTTGCCGGATTTCATTTAATTTCAGATTATGAGATTTGGCATGATTGTAGGCCTGCCATAAGGAAAAGCAATAAAAGGATGGGTAGAACATGCCCCATTGATA
>JAKACS010000721.1 GCA_021821235.1 Bacillota bacterium | reverse complement strand
GGCAATTGATGCAGCATTATCATCAGCTTTTTAAAGAATTTATGGTCACGCCAGCGCAAATTTTAGTCACCAGAGATGATTTTTACAGCCGTGAACGTTTTCACAATTTGTATTCGACCCTTTCTGAACTTTTGCATCGGGGCATCCTGCCGATTTTGAATGAAAATGACTCTGTTTCAATTAAAGAGTTGACGTTTGGGGACAATGACATGCTTTCCGCTCTTGTCAGCGGCTTTTTACATGCGAATGCATTAATTATTTTAACGGATGTCAACGGATTGTATGATGGCAATCCGAAAGTTTCAAAAAACGCAAAGAAATATCATTTTATTCCAGAGGTTTCAGAGGAGCTTTTAAGCATAGCCGGAGAAAGCAGCACGAATGTCGGCACCGGCGGAATGAGGTCGAAGCTGTTGGCAAGCCAAAAGGCGTTATCCCTTGGAGTCAGTGTATTTGTCGGTACCGGAATAGGAAGGGAAAAACTGGCCGATATTTTAGCAGGCAAAGGGGATGGAACCTATATTGGCGGGTCTTTCCAATCACAAATGCAAATGAAAAAGCAATGGATTGCCTACCATTCCCAAGTTTGCGGAACGATCGAGGTCGATGGGGGTGCAGAAAAAGCAATCGTCCAAAAGGGCAGCAGCCTGCTTCCGGTCGGGGTAACCAAAGTAATGGGGGATTTTAATGCCATGGATGTTGTCGCTGTTCAAAACCAAAAAGGCGAGATCATCGGCAAAGGTCAAATTTATTATTCTGCCAAGGATATTGAAAAGGTGAAAGGGCTGCCGGGCAGCCAGGCCAAGGAATATTCAGTAAATCAGCGTGCCGAAGTGATTCACCGCGATAATTGGGTAACGATGAGAGGAGTGACCGTGAATGAGTGAACTGTTGGTCAAAGCAAAAAAGTTAGTCAAAGCTTCGAAAAAGCTGGCGATTCTTTCGACAAAAGAAAAAAACGACGCCCTTATGAAAATGGCTGAAGAGCTGTTACAACAAAAAGAATGGATTTTGGCTGAAAATGCCAAAGATATTCAATCCGGAAAGGAGAACGGGCATACTAGCTCGCTATTAGATCGGCTGCTTTTAACTGATGAACGAATGGAACAAATTGCAGCTGGCATCCGTCAATTAATCGAGCTAAGTGATCCGATTGGTGAAACGATTGAGTCATGGGTGCGCCCAAACGGCTTGCAAATTGAATCAATCCGCGTTCCGCTTGGCGTAATCGGAATGGTGTATGAAGCGCGGCCAAATGTAACTGTTGATGCTGCTAGCCTTTGCTTGAAGGCTGGCAATGCGGTGTTGCTTCGCGGCAGCTCATCGGCGTTAAATTCCAACAAGGCACTTGTGCAAGTCATGCAGCGTGCGCTGTCCGAAACTGCGATCCCGTCTGATGCGGTCCAATTATTGGAGGATACAAGCCATGAGATGGCAGCAGAGATGTTTAAATTGAATCAATACTTAGATGTACTTATTCCAAGAGGCGGAGCTGGGCTGATTCAAACCGTGATTCAAAATGCAACCGTTCCTGTCCTTGAAACAGGTGTCGGCAACTGCCATCTAGTTATCGATGAGACGGCTAAGCAGCAAATGGCCATTGAGATCGCAATCAATGCTAAAACGCAGCGTCCTTCTGTTTGCAATGCTGCAGAAACGATCTTGATTCATAAAAACTGGCCTTACACTACTGAATTATTAACAGCGCTCCGGGAAAAAGGGGTGGAATTGCGCGGTGATGAAGGCCTTAGTTCCGACTATTCATTTGTCAATCGCGCGTCTAAAGAAGACTGGGCCACGGAATTTTTAGCACCGATTTTGGCTGTTAAACGGGTTGAAAATCTCCAAGAAGCGATTGAGCATATTGACCAATATGGAACGAAGCATTCTGAAGCAATTATTAGTGAAGACGACCAGAATGTCGAGCGGTTTTTCCAGGCTGTTGATGCCGCTGTTTTGTACCATAATGCCTCAACAAGGTTCACAGATGGAGAGCAATTTGGCTACGGTGCAGAAATTGGCATAAGTACGCAAAAGCTGCATGCCCGTGGGCCGATGGGCCTGCGCGCCATTACAACCACAAAAGCGATTGTCAGGGGAAACGGGCAAATCCGCATATAAAAAAGCAAGAACATCTCCTATAAATGGAGATGTTTTTTGTTTTAAAATAGTTCGGTTTCCAAATCAAAATAGATTAAGACTTCGACTAAACCATCTAATTTTATTGAAATTTGATTAAATAATCGAATTTTGTTAAAGTTAGTCTATATAGACTAATTATTTATAGGAGCTACAATGAAGATACCTGTGTCAATTTTTATTTTAGACGTATCAAATTCATCGAAAGAAATTATGGGCGAAGAGCTTTCACTTTACTTGGATAAAATTGTTGCAGAGATTACGAATTGGACAAAAGGCATTGTAGATTTTAAAGCAAAGCATCGAGCTGGTGATGAAATCATCTTTGCTGGTGAAGGATATTCAACCGCTTATACGATTGCTTTTTTTATAAGCAGAATATGGAAATACAGAAAAAATAATCTCCCTTATTTTGGACTTTCTTTCGGTGACAGCCAACGACCTCTTTCGGAGATTGACATCGAAAAATGGAT
>JAKACS010000720.1 GCA_021821235.1 Bacillota bacterium | reverse complement strand
CCCATCTCATTTCTTTTTCGGTTAAATCAGCGCAGATTGACTGGAGGAATTCTGCTTCCAATGGCGGTTCTGTCTGCTTGTCCTGTATGGTATCCCAATAGACTTCATCGGGATAGACGGATCACTCTTCTTGTTTTCTCGCTTTTGTTAGCTCTGTCAAGATTCTTCCTTACTAGAAAATCTAGGCTAGAAACCAAGCTACACCTTTGAAACCGGAATCGCCCAAACCATCGGGTGGTACCTTGACAAAAAATGGTGGTGGGAACAGATTATTAGCGGGCAATATAAGAATTATTAAAAAAAAACAATATTCACTTTGGAAATCCATTGCGTTTAACAGTTTAATGCCCCTTGTTTGCCAGCACAGGTAGGGGCCAATTTGTATTCTAGTTTATAAAGTAGTCATATACGAATTGTGTTGTCAATGTAAAACCGGGTAGTGTATTATTCATACTGTAAAGGAGGGGTAGCAGTGAATTCAACAGTTCTTGACACATTTCCGGGAATGCATGGCCAGGTAGAAGGTGTACTTAGAAATAGAGAAGTTCTAAGTGAAGAAGAGGAAGCGATTATTCGAAAATTTTCAAAACAATGGTATGTAACAAAGGTTGAAAAAATTAATATAGGCGTAAAAAATAAATATACATATGCCTTTATCAAGCCGTTAAATACATATAAAGAAATGTTCAACCTTGAACGTGAGCTCGTTGTAATTTTTAGTCCATATAAATCTTTTGAGCCAAGGTCTTTGGATGCCTATGATGAAGTCATCAAGCGCCATCAAAAACTCAGGTTGGAAAAAATCTGTTACATCTTGATTAGCAAAGATGAAATGATTGAACATAAGCTAAATGAATTATTAGGGACAAACCAAGAGTCGCAAATTATTATTCCGATAGCCTATAAAGAAATACTTGAACCGTTGGATAATTACTATTTTCGAAATAAGTTTAAAAATCATTTTTATACTAGAGATCTTTTTGCCTTTGAATCCCCACTAAAGAAAGATTTGTACTTTTTCGGAAGAGATAATATCATCCAAAAAATTGTGAATCGGCATAAGAGTAAAGAGAATTCAGGTTTATTTGGCTTGAGAAAGACAGGGAAAACATCTGTCATTTTTGGAATTGAAAGGGTATTAAATCTTAACGGATTGAATTCTGTTATCATTGATTGCCAGGATCCCGCTTTTCATCATCGGCGTTGGAATCAAGCCTTATATTATATTACCTATTTAATTAAGGAGCAACACCATTTAAGCCTTACGCTGGACCAGGAAGAAGATTACACAGAGGCAAATGCATCGATTCTTTTTGCGAAGAATATTCAAAGATTAAATGAGGAATTACAACAAGATAATATATTGCTAATCTTTGATGAAATTGAGAATATTACATTTAACATTGCTACAACAAAACATTGGGAAAAAGAATATGATTTTATCTTCTTTTGGCAGGCGATTCGATCTATCTATCAAAAAAATAGTAATTTATTTTCTTTTTTAGTCGTAGGGACAAATCCGGTATGTATTGAAACAGCCACCATTAATGGAAAAGATAATCCGATTTTTAATGCCCTTCCATATGATTATATTGAACGATTTGATGTTCAAACAACAAGATCTATGGTTAGAAGCCTTGGACGTTATATGGGTCTAAAGTTTGATGAAGTGATTTACTCTAAATTAACGGAAGATTATGGTGGACATCCATTTCTTATAAGGCATGTATGCAGCCTAATTAATGAGTTAAATCCATCGGATCGGCCAACGAATATCGACAGGATCGTTTATGAAAAAGCAAAAAAAGAATTTGATGAACGATTTAATAGTTATATTGAAATGATTTTAAGCGTGCTAAAGGATTTCTATCCGGAAGAATATGAAATGCTAAAGTTATTGGCTGTTGGAGATAGTGATGAATTTAAAAAGTACGCCCAAACTTCTTCCTCCTATACGAATCATTTAATTGGTTACGGGATTGTCGCTGACAATCGTGGAGAGTATGATTTTAAAATTGATGCAGTAAAGAACCATTTGAATTCGCTGCATCGGTATAAGAAAATTAGCATGACGTCAAAGGAAAAATGGGCTGAAATTTCTGAAAGGCGAAATGACTTAGAGCCGAAATTAAGAAAAATTATTAGAAATCAGCTAAAGGCACAGTTTGGCTCCACCGAGGCTAAAGAGATTGTTTTGAATATCATGGGTGACAAGGTTAAGAAAAAGTACTCCCACAATTCCTTTAATGATCTGTTCAATCCGAATAAATCTGAAATCTATTTAGAGGATTTGCGGAAGCTAATTTCGAAAAACTGGGATATATTTAAGAACATCTTTGGACGAGACATGGAAACTTTTAATCTTCAAATGAAAACAATTAATAAGCACAGGGACGATGCTCATGCCAAAGAAATAACAAATGAGGAAATGACCTATTTTCGAGTCTGTATGACCCAACTCGAAGAATATGTAAATGATTTTCTTGATTAGTGATAGCAAAGGGACGAATCTTGTGTTTTTTCTGGTGGTCATCCATTAAGGAAGGACAAGGGGACAGGTACCTTGTCCCACCGAATAAAGAAAACTTCGCGGAGATGTTGCGGATTTTGTC
>JAKACS010000719.1 GCA_021821235.1 Bacillota bacterium | reverse complement strand
TCCTGGCAGCAAAAATTAGTAGATTTTTTTAGTGAATTATCCGGCATGGAAAAGACGCTGTCCTTAATTCTTTCACTGATTGCGATTTTACTGCTTTCCTATAAGATTTCTTTATCTTTTTATCAGAAGAGGGAGTTTTAATTTAACTATCCGGAGAGGAGATTTTGATGGAAACTGAGATCGGTGTGTACCTTACCAAAAGGATCAAAGAAATATCGGATGCTAAAATGAATGTTCTTGAGGATCTACAATCTGTTACAAAATCAGCAAATCAGCTAGATACAAATGAAGAAAAAAAATACTGGAAAAGAAACAGGAATATTACCTCTTATCCGGTGCACTGGCAGAGCTTTCCGAACTAAAAAGAGTTTTAAAAATTTGAATGGTCGATCATTCTATCACTTTAAACGTAACAAACAACCGAGCGTTCTGCCCGGTTGTTTGTTTAAAGTTGTGGGAAAAGGCCATGGACACCTTCTGCGATCATTTGAATTGCAATAACGGCAAGGACTAACCCCATTAATCTTGTTACAATATTTAATCCACCTTGACCAAGTTTAGCAATAATGGGTGTGGAATAGTAAAACAAGAAATAAGAAAGGGCAAGAACCAATACAAAAGCAACAAAAACCATAATCAAATTATTGATATTATGTGAGCTTGAATGCGTCATGACTGTTGCAATCGTCCCCGGTCCAGCCATGATTGGCAGGGCGAGGGGGGTAATCGAAATATCTTCTTATTCTGTTGCTTCCTTTTTTTCTTTTGCTTGTGGACTTTGTGCCTTTGATGTTTTCGCATGCAGCAGATTATATGCAATTCCGAAAATCAAGATTCCGCCAGCTACTCTGAACGCATGAATCGTGATTCCAAACATGGAAAAAATAAAGTTGCCGAGTACCAGAAAGACCGTTAGGATGCACAAAGAAACGATCGCAGCCTTCCTGGCAGTGTGTTTCTTTTCTGCTAGAGAATATCCGTTTGTAAGGGAAATAAAAATAGGTATATTTCCGATCGGATTCATCACAGCGAAAAAGGATACGATCAATTTTAAAAGCAGACTGAGCAAATGACTTCCTCCCTTATTGGCTTCAAACCATCGTTGTTCTTTATTATTTTTATATTACCCAGATAAGGGGAAAGGTAACTTATTATTGCAATCTTCCTTTAATGATTTGTTTATCCAAGAATGAAGCAAACATGATCCCCGCACTATAACGAATCAAATCCGCAAAAAGAAATCCCTTTCCAAGTATTAATGCTCCTAGTATCGTATCGCGAATTTGGTTGATCCAGTCTGCCTGATACAACTGACTATATTCAATGCCAAAACTGAAAAGTAAACTGAGCCAGATGGCCGTGGCAAAACTGTTATGAACGAACAGAAAGCGGAAGCCGAAATAAACCATCATCGCCCAAAGCATATCTCCAGCATTCTCGGCTACAACTAACGGCAGCGAATAGCCGTATTTTCTTGAGGCAAGACCTAATAAGATTGTGAGTGCAATCGCGAATAGGTAATAGACCCTTATTTTTTTTCGTGGGAGCTGTCGTTTAACGTTTTTCATCCTTCCTCCCTTTAAATCGATGGCAAGTTATACTATCATTATACTAAATAAATTTCGAAGGGGAAAAATCATGGCTAAGTCCAAAAAATCCAAGGCGGAAAGAAGAAGAGATCGCGAAATTGTCGAGCGATACCATAAAAAGGTAACTGAGGAAGCATTGGAGCCATTGTATAATAACTTTTTAGAATGGAAGGCAGGGAAAATGCCCTATTATGAATTGACGGAACGCATTCATGAATTTCATAAGGAAAATCAAAAAATTTGGTCTATGTTTAACCATAATGGCTGGAATGATGAATTTCTTATATTCCAGGCGAAAAAGGATTTAAACTTATTGACTGAAGAGGAAAAAGAACAATTTAAATTTTTTTAAACTGAGAAGAAAATTGGAGAGGTTTTAATTGGGAAAAAGAAGAGGAGAGGCCATTTTTGCATCGGTTGTGAAGAATACCTTCCAAATGAAAAATTTAGCGGGCAAGGACATCGCAAGCATCTTTGCAAAAAATGTCAAAAATCTAAAAAGGCATATAGTACACTTCCGTACTTAGATGGAAACTTTGCATTTATTGCAGGTTATACTTCAAACGGATTCCCATATGGTATTACATATGAGGAATGGGAGGAGATAGAGACACCATTTGAAGATAAAGAACCAGAATGGGAACAGGAGCTAATCAACCTGCCAGAAGATATGGCGGATCAGCTTCGCACTTTACATATGGAAAATTCTCTAAAAAAATCGATCTATTTTTCCATCGCTATTTCGCTATTAGTAACAAATTCAATTTCTTTTCATAAAGCCGCTAAAATGGCGGATTGCTATATCAATGATTTCATTTATTTTTTTGAAATGTATCAAATTCCTTGGAACCTCGGCAGGGAAGATGGTCATGAAGAATACCAGAAAAGCATGGACGATTTGGTATTCACAATGGATTTTAATATGGGAGGATGATGCTGCTTACTGATACCTTGAAGTACTTTTATAAAAGATAATGTTCAATAAGTTTTACATCAAGTAATTTCAAAAATTTACCAAAAAGTT
>JAKACS010000718.1 GCA_021821235.1 Bacillota bacterium | reverse complement strand
ATCAGTCAACAAGACGGACATGGGCAAAGTCATTGGAAAGCAGGGGCGCGTTGCAAAAGCGATACGAACTGTTGTATACGCAGCGGGCTCATCACAACAAAAAAAGATTTATCTTGAAATTGGTGAATAGCTTTTTGCATCTAGATAAAGAGAGGGATCACACCCTCTCTTTTTGCTAACTTCTTTTTTACGCTAAAATTCTTGAATAATTGAGGGGAGCGCTAGAAGGCAATGAAAATACTGCAAACGGTTGTGGTGAAACAAATTTTAACCGAAGCCAGCAAGCAGAAATTGCTTGAAAAATACTTTGCCAGAAGGCTGCAGCTGCAAAAAGAAACCGAACAATTGCAATTTGAATTGAAACGGCTGGAAAAAACAAAAAAATTCCAATCAAGCGCCTTAAAAATCCATTTTGAAAAAGAAATGAAAATGCGCCAGGAAAAAGACAAGCTACTCGAGTTTCAAATTGAACAATTACATATGCTACCCATAGGCAGTGAAATGAAGGAGAAAGAAGTCAAAGCTCTTGTTGATGTGGAGATCGGCGACCGCTGGGACGAGCGATTGGGTCAAGTTTCAATTATTATCAAAGATGGCATCGTTGAGGATATACGATAGAGGTGATGGAGAAGTGGAAAAATGGTTCAATGTCGGCAAAATTGTCAACACTCAAGGAATTAAAGGAGAAGTACGCGTCATTTCGACAACCGATTTTCCAGAAGAACGCTACAAGAAGGGAAACCGGCTATCACTGTTTTTACCAAACTCGCAACAGCCGATCGAATTAACGGTTAAAAGCCACCGCAGGCATAAAAATTTTGATTTGCTGTTATTTGAAGGATACGAAAATATTAATGAGGTTGAACAATTCCGCAACGGCCTTCTCAAAGTACCTGAATCCCAGCTGAGTGATTTGCAGGAAGACGAGTTTTATTTTCATGAAATTATCGGCTGCCTGGTTTTTACAAAAGATGGAGTAGAAATAGGAAAGGTAAGCGAGATTTTAACCCCTGGTGCCAACGATGTCTGGGTCGTAAAAGGAAAAAACGGTAAAGAGCATCTAATTCCTTATATTGAGGATGTCGTCAAAAAAGTTGATACGAAAGAGAAAATCATTTTGATTCATCCGATAGAAGGGCTGCTGTCATGATGCAAATCGATGTGCTAACCCTCTTTCCGGGAATGTTCTCCGGTGTCTTTGGAGAATCGATTTTAAAGAAGGCCCAAGAAAAATCAGCGGTGAACTTGCAAGTGGTTAATTTTCGTGATTTTGCCGATAACAAGCACAAAACAGTCGATGATTATCCTTATGGCGGTGGAGCAGGTATGGTATTAAAGCCGCAGCCGATTTTTGATGCGGTTGCCGCTTTGAAAGACAAAGCGAAGACAAACCGGACACGGGTAGTATTGCTTTGTCCGCAAGGGGAACAGCACACGCAAAAAAAGGCAGAGGAGCTATCAAGGGAAGACCACTTGATTTTTATTTGCGGCCATTATGAAGGTTATGATGAAAGAATTCGCACCGAGCTAGTTACAGATGAGATTTCGATTGGAGATTATGTGCTAACTGGCGGAGAATTGGCGGCGATGGTCGTGATTGATAGTGTTGCCCGGCTGTTGCCTGAGGTTTTAGGGAACGCTGAATCCCATCAGCAAGATTCGTATAGTACCGGACTGCTGGAACATCCCCATTATACCAGACCGGTCGATTTCCGCGGGTTGAAGGTGCCGGAAATATTAATCTCCGGAAATCATAAGCTAATTGAAGAGTGGAGAATGAAAGAGGCGCTCAAAAGGACATTTGCACGCCGCCCTGATTTGTTTGAAAAAATAGAACTGACGAATCAACAAATAAAATGGCTGGAAGAAATCAAAAAAGAACGGGAGTAGTTCTTGCAGCCTAGCTTCCGTTATGTTATGATATTTCTTGTGGCTTAAACTTGAACCAGTTTTAAGTCTGATAACGATGTTCCGCTGCCCTTTTTAAAGAAAGCGAGGCAAGAGCATCTGTTGGAAGGAGTTGAAAACGATGCATAAAATTATCGAAGAAATCACAAAAGAACAACTTCGTTCGGATCTTCCGGCGTTCCGTCCTGGTGACACTGTACGTGTTCACGTAAAAGTTATCGAGGGTACACGCGAGCGGATTCAGGTTTTCGAAGGTGTTGTGATTAAGCGTCGTGGTGGTGGAATCAGCGAAACTTTTACAGTACGTAAAGTTTCTTATGGTGTAGGCGTAGAGCGTACATTCCCTGTGCACACTCCAAAAATTGCGAAGCTAGAAGTGATCCGCCGCGGTAAAGTCCGCCGTGCGAAACTTTACTACTTGCGCAACTTGCGCGGTAAAAAAGCTCGTATTAAAGAAATTCGCTAATGAAAAAATGAAAAGAGCTTGCACTGCAAGCTCTTTTTCTATACATAGAAACTGCTGATGTTTCCGTAATAAATATGTCTGCGGCAATCAATTTGTTTCTGAATTAAAAACAAATTATTAAAGTTTGATTAAAATGCTACTCCCATCGTGTTTATTCAATCGTTGTTATGTAAAATAATCAGTGAAACTATTTTTTTTGCGAAGATTGGTGGGGAACAAAATGACAAAGAAGAAAAATGA